>JAISMO010000185.1 GCA_031276675.1 Tannerella sp. | reverse complement strand
AGTATGTCGTTTTTCGCCGTGATCGTTCCGTTGGAATGCACATTCCCGTTCGATTTTACCGAGAAAGTGGGGTTTGAAATGCTCCCGCCCGACCATATCCGAATATCATCCGTTCCCGACATGCCTCCGTTTCCGTTGAACGTCAGAAACCCTCCGGAGATATTAAGGCCCTGTTTCATTGCAACCCCGGCATTGTCGTATATACCCACATTCTCCCAGTCGCCACTGGAAAAAGAGCCTCCCGTTCTGCCCGTCTTACATTTTTTCATGCTGCCGGACTGCGAATCGCCGTCCAGCCACAAATCCCCGACCTTATAGGGTGGCTGAGGCTGAGAGGTAAACGTCACCGCCTTTGAACTTGCCTGTGTCTGTGCCGCAGCAGCCGCAGCAGCCGCAGCAATCGCGTCCGCATCCTCAATCTTCGACCATGCCGAACCCGTATAGCGATACAGCAACTTGCCGGACGTATAATACCACAGGTCGCCCGTATGTGCGGCACGTTCCGCAGCCGTCCATGACGACGACGGGTCGCTCGCCTGAAACCATGTCTCAATCTTTCCGTCAAGCTGGCTTTTAATGTCGCTCTGATCTGTCGTATATGTCTGCAAAAAGCTGTTCAGCGCGCCGTCGTCCGTATACTTCGACGCCTTCACCCAGTCCGACAGCGAACCCGACCCCGAACTCCTGGCCGTATCGCACCGCATGATGTCCCCGCTCGTGCCCTGGAGCCACAGGTCGCCCCGGTCATACGGAGGTACCGGCCGTGCGGGAGGTACGTTCAGAAATACCCTCCGTTTCCCGTCCGCCGTGTCCTTTGCCTGACCCGCCAGAACAAGCGCCTTTGTGGCCGCCGAATCCGCCATAAGCGTCCAGCTGTACACATTTCCAGAACTCTTCGTGAAACGCCACGACTGTCCCGAATCAAGATTCGTAAACGTGTCGTCCAGATGCGCGTCTTTCATCGCCGCCGTTGTCCATTCCGATGCCGGAATGTTTGACAGTGTCGGGTCGTAATGATAAAAATGCGATTCGATATTGTCGTCAATCTGGTTTTGCAACCGTTCCAGTTCGTCGGGCAACACGTTGTCAATGTAGTTCACCGCTTCTTCATAGGCGGTCAAATCCGGCTTGTCCGCGATATTGGGATACCCCGTCGTGCCGGCACCGAACGTGACTTTGCCGGTGATCTCCCCGTGTACAAGATCAATGACGAGATTGGCCAGTTTGTCCTTTATGACTCCCGTCGTTATCTGATTACCGGTAATTTCCGTATACCCGTGCATCGGCTGCCATGAACGGACGCCATCCTCCGGCACATTCAGCACTCCGACCCAAAAATGATAGTAATCCGCATCGTCGAGCATTTTTATCTTTTGCGTCGTGACCAGTATTTCACCCCCTTCTCCTTCCAGTCCGCATTTCGCATACACGTAATATGCCTGCGAATCCTCAAGATTGCCGACGTTTGATTCCGCAATGTTCCATGTCCGCTCGCCGTCGGGGTCGATGGTAAAATGTATCAGTTGTCCGGCGGTCGAAAAAAACTCGTTAGGGCTGTCATTGTGATTGGGCGAAAAACGCACGCCGACAAGTTCAAACTGCTGCGACTGCGTGCCGACAATCAGCTGGGCGGTATGCACCACCAGAGGCTTGATTATATCCGTGAAATAGTTCCCGTCCGGGTCGAACATCATCTCCATTGTCGCCATTACGTCGCGCCACGAGCGTTTCGTGTACTCTTTTACCGGCCTGACATTTCGCACAATCTCCTGCGGTACGTTCCTTACCGCGGATACAATCCCCTTCAGCCCGTTTCCCCTCAGAAAGTCCGACAGCGTCAGTTCGTAGCGCACCGGGTTTCCCGCGTTTTCCAGATACCGCCGTACCGCCGTACACCGTATCTCGCGGTTTATTTCCAGACGGGCTTCCACGACCTCCACCAGCTGACCGCAGGCAACGGAAATGCTGTGCTGTCTGAAATAAATATCGTCGCACCTGCATTGCAACTGCACGCGCTTTTCGGAATTGTTATTCAGGTATTCCTGCGCCGCTGCCTTCAGTTTCAGTTCCGCCGCCGTGATGTAGCTCTGAGGCATTTTAATCCCCGTCAGTATGAACATGTCGCCTTCCGCAAAATGAATATCTCCCGGAACCTCCAGCGCATTCTCCTCTTCGTTCTTCTTTAGCTTGAACTGTTTTGCCGTATTGTCCCACGAGCCTTCCACAATGGCAAGGTCGTATCCGGCCAGCCCCGATGTGCCCTGAAACGTAACAATCGCCTCCACGCCGTCAATCAGGCAGTCCGTCAGGTTGAAATCAATATCCGATGCCTGAAGCGTAAAGTCGTCAATCTTTGCCGACACGTGAAACTCGCCCTTGGGAAATATATTCTCAAACTGCATCGACTTTTCGATACGCCCGTATTTGTCCGTGTTTTTCTCCATCGAGAGCGCTCCGCCGGGCAGTACAAGATAGTCGTTGCCGTATTCCTTCGTAATGTTTTTGTCCGAACCGTAGGGAAACAGTACCGTAACGGGAGGCGTATCGTCCACGGCCGAAAGCTCCACGTCGCGCAAACCGCCCCCGGCGCCCTGCGACAGCGACAGGCCGTTGCTCGAATACTCCCGCCGCCCGATATGCAGTGTCTTGCCGGTAAAAAAGTATTCCGTATCCAGACAGTTCTCCGATACCAGTTCATTCAATACCTCCGCGCAGGTTTTGTCGCGAAACGACAGGTTGACAGCCTCCGATTCGATGACCGAACCGACCGACCATCCGCTTTCGTTTCGATTCATGTTTTCAATAAGAAGGTCGGCCCACTGCGCCGCCGTACCATTGTAGAAATCATGATTCTTCAGGCGCTCCGGTTCGCCGAAAAGGAAAAACAGCGTATCCTGAAGACCGTACATCTCCGCATGAAACGTAACCGCATACCGGAATCCGCGCGAACGCTCCTCCTTCTTTACGCTTTCGTTATACCGGATAAGGAATTTACGGCTGTTCACCGTCACATGGTCGCCGAGCCTGAACTCAATCGGCTCAAGCACGTCAAACTCAATATGAACCGTGTGGTCGCCCATAATCTCCTCCGACTCGTAGCTGTTCTCCGTCCGAACGAATACATCCGCTATTTCCGTATCTCCCCTGTATACCTTCATCACATTATATTTCGAATACCGGCGCGACCAGTTCAATCGAGAACCGGGCGCATACCCTGTTTTCACCCCACCGCTCCACTCTGAAACTCCCGCAGTCCGAATAATACACGCCCGTCTGACGGCCTGCCGGATAGACGTCCAGCGTCTGCAATCCCGGTTTCTTCAGTTCATTGAAGAAGGCGAGATAATTGTTCGCAAACTGCGTCTGACCTGTCGCCAGCATCCAGAGATTCAGTCTGATATTCTTATGCTGCGTGCGGACAAGGTCAAGATGCTTTTGCCGACCGTCGTCGAAAGGCTCCTTCGGTGACGGATATTTGAAAAAATCCTCCAGCGGATCGTCCGAACCAATGCCGAAATTCCCGAAATCAATTCCATTGATACCGAGCAGACCGGACGGAGCCGCCGCCGAATATGCCGGCACAGCCGTCTGACCCCACGCATCCTCCGAGAAGTCGACCGTCAGCAGACGGTGGTTCTCGCTGCTCAGCAGCGGCTTCGACATCTCAAAGCCCGACATCCCGACATACCGCAGGGTGTGCGTCAGTCCCGGCACGGCATTTACCGTCCGGTAGCCCGGCGCCGACAGAAGCCCGTAAAAATCCCCGTAGCGGTCGTTCATGGAGGCAACCGTAGCCGCCTGCATCCCGAAATACAGCTGTATCTTCCTCTCCTCGAAGCGGGTTTCCGAAAGATCGGGCTGTATCCCGTTATTTTCCGCCCAGTCGTTATACTCGACCTCCGTCCGCTTCGGGTACTTCAGCAGGCTCCCGAACGAATCGCGGGACGAATCCCCGACCAGCGTACAGCCGAACGCCGTTATGTCATATCCGTCTACGGTCACAGCCCCGACAGGTTTACGTTCACACTCCGCTCCATATTATGCAGGCTGTTGGCCGCAGCCTTCGTATCCTCCGCAATGGCGCCGATGGCCGCCGTGTCACCCCTTAGCAATTGCAGCGATTCCCTGTTTCCGGCTACGGTTACGCCTATAACCGCCACCCGTCCGGCTATTTCTCCGATGCTGTGCGTATTGGAGGCTATCGCGTCGTTGCTTGCCGCTATCCGGGCATTCAGTTCCCGTATGGCAATCAGTTCGTGCAGTCCGCTCGCAATCAGTTCCGGCACGGCGTTCAGTCCGCCCATAACGGAATCTATCAAATCCTGCCGGATCGTCATCACCCTGTTCAGACTGGCCAGTATCAGTTCCAGCGTCCTGCGCACAGCACCCATCTGACCCGACATCAGGTCGATGCTCTCCTGCGACGCCTTTGCGGAAGCGCCCTTCAGCGTGTTTTCGTTCGACGAACCGGAATCGTCCTCCCAAAGGTCAAACCCGCGATCCTGCGCTCTTTTTTTTATGGTTTCCAGCAGGGACAGATAAAGTTCGTCCCGTTTATCAAGATTGTCCATAAGCCGGTCATAATCGTCAAGCACATCCTGATCTCCCGTTGCCGGATTTAGCGAAGCGGCCAATTCCTCTCCGAATTGTTTGAATACCTCCGAAAAAACCGTAGAATACAGAATGTCTTCCACAAACTTTCCAAGCGAATCCCCGGCAGCCTTAAACATGCGTTTGCTCGCATCTTCGCCCGCTTTGAACGCCTCCATAAGTGCATTCTTGATATTCCCGCCAAGGTCGCCCGCCAGTTCGACCGTAAGGTCATTTATTTTACCGTTAGCCTCTTCGACCGCATCCGCCCAGTCGATGGCATTTTGAAGAAGCTGTTTGGTGTTCTCATCTACCTGATCGGTACTTATCAGCGTTTGCGCCAGTTCCCTGTTAAGATTGCCCGCCGCATCCACCAGCTCGGGGAACACGGCCAGAAGCGAATCATTAACGGCTTCTTTTTTCTTCCCGCCGAAAAGCCCTACAATACCACCAACCAGACCGCCCACTACTGCACCGACAGCTGTCCCGATAGCCGGAATCACAGACCCGATAGCCGCTCCTGCCGCCGCTCCGGTGGCAGCCCCCTTGCCCACCTGGCCCCAATCCACCGCATTGCGCAGGTCTACCTTTGCCTTTCCGTCGGCCAGTTTGCTCAGCGCCTCCTGATACTTGCCGGTCGCATCTGTCAGCGCATCGAAACCGTCTTTTATTTCTCCAGCATAGTCTTTGATAAACCCCGAACCGGATATTTCGCTCTGGGTGCGTATCTGCTCGTTTATCGCAAGGGCGTATTCATGTGCGAGGGCAATCTGATTTTTATAAAATTCCTTTTCGACCGCATCCCGGCGTTTGGCCGCCGAGACTGCAAGATTGATGAGCTGCACGGCGCCCTCTATGGCAGCTGCATAGGCGCCCATCTTGCCTTCCATGCTTGACATGTCGCTCTTCATTACTTCGGAAATGCTGCCGAACGCATTCGACATCTCCGAGAAAACCTCGCCCATCTCCCCGTCCAGCCCGCCGAGCGCACCGGCAATTTTTGAAAAATAGCCAGAAAGTTCGGACGCCTTTTCAGCAGGCATTTTTGAAAGTTCACGGTTGAATTTATCCAGTTCGATTCTTGCCAGTTCTATATCCTTGCCCAGTTCCTCCGTCGGAGCGTTTCGGTACTGTTCCTCCATCAGACGAATACGCTCTTCCGTATTTTCCTTTTCCGCCGTGAGTTCAGCCTCGCGCCTGTCGGCATCCAGACGATAATATCCGGTCGAAGCGGCTATCCGGGATTTGACGATTTCCTGTTCATTGGCAAGCATTTCCCGTGCATATTCACTGCGTGCCGCTCCCAGTTCTCTTTCTTTGGATTGAATTAACGTCGCTATCAGTGTTTCGTTTCCTTCCGCCTGCCTTATCCTTTCACGGTAATACCCCTCAATATCGCTCAGTTGTTTCAATAATGCGTCTGCAAAGCGCAATCTTTCCTCTTCCGCCATTTGTTCCATATCAAGCCGGAGACGTTCTTCTTCCGCCCTGCGCTTTTCACGGACAGCCTCATATCCCGCATCCACATCCGCCTGCATTTCCGGAGGGAGTGACTCGACGACGGGAGCGGTGCCCTTACTGCCCCCCTTAATCCATTTTTCCGTCTCCTGTTTCTGCAAAAGACGCAACAGTTTTTCTCCCTCTTCCTTTACCTCTTGCTCTTCCTTCCGATATTCGGATTCGATTTTCAGTTTGCGCTTCGCAAAACTCTCATCCATGGCATCCAGGATTCTCTTTCCCGTTTTCAGACGCAGTTCGACCTGTTCATTGGCAAGTTTTTGTTCCGCTTCGAGGTATTCCTGTTCATTGCTTTTCGGAGGCTTCGGGGGTTTCCCCTGCTTGCCGGTGAGCACGGCCAGTTTGTCCTCCGCCTCCTTCAGTGCATTTAACTTGTTATTTATTGTTTCGGTCAAATTCTGTCCCGCCTCCACCTGCGTTTTCCCGCTGCGAAGGTCTTCTATTTCCTGTTTAAAGTCGGCAACTTTCTTTTTTGCGTTTTCAATCTCTTTCGCGACATCTATG
>JAISMO010000168.1 GCA_031276675.1 Tannerella sp. | reverse complement strand
TCCTTCCCGGAACCGTCAGGACGTTAACGCAACGCTGCGATTCCATCCCGGAACCGTCAGGACGTTTTCGCAACGCTGCGATTCCTTCCCGGAACCGTCAGGACGTTTTCGCAACGCTGCGATTCCTTCCCGGAGCCGTCAGGACGTTTTCGCAACACTGCGATTCCTTCCCGGAGCCGTCAGGACGTTTTCGCAACACTGCGATTCTTCGTTTTATACCTGAATAGTCGCAAAAATTCAATTACATAAACATACAAGCATTACGGATGAAACGCATATTTCTTTTTGCATGCGCCCTCTCGCTCTCAGGCCTGGCAAGGGCGCAAACCGTCTTCATTCCCGACGGGCATTTCAAGGCTTATCTGGTGGCACATTTTGATGCGGACGGCGACGGGGAAATTTCCCCTGCGGAAGCGGCTGCCGTAAAAACCGTCGCATGTACGGAGAAGCCGCTCACTTCCCTGCAAGGCATTGAATATTTCACGTCGCTGGAAGAACTGGACTGTTCGCTGTCGAATTATTTTGAACGGGGCGGTCTGACTTCCCTGGACCTCAGCCATCATCCGGCGTTGAAGAAACTGCGCTGCGACAACAATCGCCTGGAGACGCTGGATATACGTTCCTGTCCGAACCTGATTGAGGTACATTGCCGGAACAATTTCCTGAAAACGCTGGATGCAGGCGGCCTCCACCAACTGGAGGAATTACTGTGCGACAACAACCGGCTGGAAACGCTGCACCTCGACGGCTGCCATGCGCTGTCGCTCCTGCACGCGGGTACCAACCGCCTGGATACGCTGGTTCTGTCGTCCTGCACGGCCCTGCGCTGGCTGAATTGTGCCGAAAATCAACTGGCTGCGCTGGACGTTACCCGCAACGAAGCCCTCGAAAATCTGTTCTGTAACAATAACCGGCTGGAGACGCTGGATGTGGCGGCCAACAAGAGATTGCTGACCCTGTGCTGCGGGCATAACCGCCTGGACACGCTGGCGCTGGAACAGAACGTGGCATTGACGGAACTGGATTGCGGCAATAACCGACTGACGGTTCTGGATGTCAGCCGCAACACGGCGCTGACCGGACTGGAATGCAGCATCAACCGCCTGACGCAGCTGGACGTCACCCGGAATACGTCCTTAAAAAAACTGTATTGCAATGCGATGCCTTCCCTGACGACGCTGTACCTGATCAGGGAGGTTTCGTATGAACAGTTAAGCTATCCGGATGGCCCGCTAACCGCTTACCTGGTTGACAGGCAAACCGGCGAAAAGGAGGTGCGGACGGCCGTCGAGGCGGAGAAGGAAATCGCCGGGGAAGAGAAACCGGCGGCAGAGCAAAAGACGCCGCGGACAGCACGTGAAATCCATAACGACGAAGCGCGCAGGGCGGAAGCCATCCGGAAAGCGGAAGCGTCCGGACAAGTCGAAGAAGCGAAACGGCGCGAGAGGATCCGCACGTATGCCGGAAACATTGTCATTCCCGATTCGGCCTTCCGGGCCTGTTTGCTGGCGCATTTCGACACGGATGGCAACGGACAGCTTTCCGGATCCGAGGCACGATCCGTGAAGGAAATCCACTGCACGGATCAGGACATAGCCTCGCTTGAGGGACTGGAATATTTTGCGTCGCTGGAAACGCTGTCGTGTGGCGGGAACCGGATACGAACGCTGGATATGAGCTATCATCCGCAGCTGAAATCGCTGGATTGTGCCCGGAATAAAATTCACCGGCTGGATATCCTCCGGAATCCGGCGTTGACGGAATTGCAGTGTTCCGACAATAATCTGATTACCCTTGACGTAAGCCGCAATACGGCGCTGAAGACGCTGAAATGCAACCGCGTGCGGCTGATCAGGCTGGATGTGAGCAGCAATCCGTTGCTGACCGTGCTGCAATGCAGCAACAACCACCTGTCCGTCCTGGACCTTACGCAGAATCCGGATCTGGACAGCCTGACCTGCGGCAGCAATCCTTTGGACATGCTGGACGTCGGACGGAACAGCCGGCTGACGTTCCTGAATTGCAGCGGCAACCGCTTGAGCGCCCTGGACCTCAGCCGGAACACGGCGTTGAAGGAACTGATCTGTCCGGAAAACCTGTTGACGGCCATTGACCTGAAGTCCAACGTGCAACTGGAAAAGATCGACTGCGGACGCAACCGCCTGCCGGCAATAGACGTAAGCCATAACCCTGCCTTGAAGGAGTTTTCCTGCTGCGGAAACCAAATCGCCGAACTGGACGTCGACAAAAACACCGCACTGGTGAGACTGAACTGTTCGGAAAACCTGCTGGTTCATATCCATGTCATAAAGAACAAAAAGTTGAAGTTCATCGAATCGGCGCCAATGCCTACGCTGGTAACTCTGTTCTGTCCGCGCGAGTGCGTCTATACGAAACTGGTATATCCGATTACAGCCAGGGTGGATTACAAATGAAACCGGCATAGAAATCCGCCGGAGGCAAAACACTGTCATTCTGTGAAGGATTTCACCGACGGAGACGTATCCACAGGCATCCGAAATCTCCTTTCCTCCTGATTTTAATCCCAGAGGGTCGGTCGCACCCTGTACACCTTTGGCGTCAGGATGCGACCGACCCTCTGAATGCATCCTCTACGATTCATTTTCCGGCGTCATCCGGAAACGGATCGGAACATTCTCCGCACAGCCGTTTTTTTTCATGCTCAATTGCTGTCGACCGGCGGGTAAAAATAAAGCCTGTAATTATTTAGGGGTTTTTCTTTCCATATGCGTTAGGCTGTTACGAACTTATAAACATTTAAAGACATGAATACAAAAGCTATTTCCCGCAGGGATTTTATCAACCGTACAGCAGTTGGCGCCACTGCATTCGCGCTCACTCCGGTCACCGGTCTGCTGGCCCGGCCGGCCGTCGGCTCATGGCCGAAAGATGCCGGCAAATACCGTTTTTACATGATAGGTCACGGGCATATCGATCCGGTGTGGCTATGGCCCTGGACAGAGGGTGTCGCTGTGGTGCACAGTACGTTCCGGTCGGCGCTTGACCGGATGAAGGAGACTTCCGACATGGTATTTACCGCCAGTTCGGCCCAGTTTTATCAATGGGTAGCCGACAACGATCCCGGGATGCTGACCGAAATACGTCAGCGAGTGGCCGAAGGGCGATGGAACGTGGTCGGCGGCTGGTGGGTGGAACCGGACATGAACATTCCCTCGGGCGAGGCCATGGCACGTCAGGGACTGTATGGACAGCTCACACTGGAAAAACTGGTCGGCAAACGCGCCACCGTAGCCTTTAATCCCGACTCCTTCGGACATCCGGGCACCTTGCCGCAAATCATCCGTTTGCAGGGGATGGAAAATTATGTCTTCATGCGTCCCGATCCGCGCGAGAAAACGCTTCCCGCCAATCTGTTCTGGTGGGAAGGACCGGACGGATCGAAAGTATTGACCGCTCGCATTCAGGGAAGTTACAACAACAGCCGGGAGGTGAGTACCCATATCAGTAACGTGCTGAAAGTTGCCGGAGAACAGCCGGTGACGGATTTCATGTCCTTTTTCGGCGTGGGTGATCACGGCGGCGGCCCGACGAAAATCAACATCGAATCCATCCACCGGCTGAAAACGGAAAAAGGAGCGCCGACCGTGTTATACAGTTCCGTAGACCGTTATTTTGAAGACGTTCGTGCAAAACAGCCGAACCTGCCCACCGTGAAAGACGATTTGCAGCATCACGCCGTAGGCTGCTATTCGGCCGAAAGCGCTATCAAAAAGAACAACCGCCTGAGTGAAGCCGCCCTGGTGACGGCCGAGAAAATCGCAACTGTCGGCGCCCTGATCTGGAAAGCCCATTATCCGAAAGAGCGTTTCACGGATGCCTGGAAGCAGGTTCTGTTCCTGCAGTTCCACGACAGTCTGGCCGGCAGTTCCCTGGCAGTCCATTCCAAAGACGCCCTGGAAGGCCACAATTATGCCCTCAACGTCGCGCATACGACTACGGCGCTGGCCATTCAGAAACTCGAATGGCAGATACCCTCGGAAGACCCCGAATCGGAATACCTCGTCGCCTTCAATCCACATGCATGGGAAGTCAGCGCCAATATGGAATACGATCTGAATCATATACCCCTGCCGCTGGTGACGGACGACCGCGGACAGCGGTTGTCGGCACAGTACATTCAGGCGCAGTCGGTGACCGGACGTCGGCGCCTCCTGTTCAATGCAACGCTGCCCCCGCTGGGCTACCGTCAAATCCGCGTCCGCAAAGGCGAGGCCGCAACCGAATCAAAGGTCAGCGCGGAACCGGACCGTCTGGAAAACGAATTTTACCGCATCACCTTCTCCCCCAACGGCGAAATCGGCATCTATGACAAGGAAGCAGGCCGCGACGTATTCAAAGGCGGAGCAACAGGCTGCAAAGGCGCAGTCATTGACGATCCGAGCGACACGTGGAGCCATGACGTCCGCGATTTCACCAGGAATACGCTTACGGAATACAACTACGTGACCAAAGGCGAAATCGGCGCTTTTGGAAACGCCAGGACCGTTGTGCTGGAAAAAGGCCCGCTGCGTGCCGGCATACGGGTGCAGAGCGTGTACGGCCATTCGGACATGACCGTCGACTGGATGCTGACTGCCGGTTCGCGCCGGATCGAAGCTCAGGTATCACTCAACTGGCATGAACGCCTGAAGATGCTGAAATTTTCCTTCCCGGTAGATGTGGAATCGCCCGTTCCGACCTATGAAACGCCATACGGCGTCATGGTTCGCGAACCGAACGGCGAGGAAGATCCCGGACAGCGGTGGATTGACGTGACAGGCAGGCGCGGCGCCGACAGCTACGGCTTAACGGTGCTGAACGACGCCAAATACGGCTACAACGTGCAGGGGAGCGACATGCGTATCACCGTCACCCGTTCGGCGCCGTATGCACATCACGGGCCTGATCCCCTGTCCAAGCTGGCGCCGGGCGCCGAAGTCCTCTGGATGGATCAGGGCATCCAGACGCTTCGCCTCCTGCTCGTACCGCACAGAGGCGGCTGGCAGGACATCAACGCGCCGCGCATCGCCGAGGAGTTTATTGCGCCGCCCGTCCTCTCCTATCAGGGAATTCACCGCGGCACGATGTCCAAATCAGCCTCTTTTCTGTCTGTAGACACGCCGAATGTCATCGTTTCGGCCATCAAGCAGTCCGAAACGGGGAACGATCTTGTCATCAGGCTGGTAGAGACGCTCGGAAAGGCGGCCGCACCCGTGTTGAGGTTCCCTTCGGCCAGTTTTTCCTGGCGTGGAAATATCAAACCGTTTGAAATCAAAACGCTTCGGGTGAATCCGCAAACGGGCGACATCAGGGAAGTCAATCTGCTGGAAGAATAACTTTCCGGTCGAAAGTATTTTTTGTGTCCTCCGTATGTTAAATTTCTTTTTTCGTACGGAGGACACGCCGTTTCCCCCTGCAATATAAGGAAAAGCGTTTCCTCGAAACTGTTTCATGCATCCGGACATAAGTGTCAATATTTCCTTAACGACAGCTGATCCGGGAGAAAGGAAACGCCCTGTTGTTGATTCATTGCTTTTTTGCAGGATACAATCATACGAATAGCCGAACATCATTACGGTGGTCTGATTTTGGTCTGCGAAATGGAACTGGTAACCTCCGGTATACGGAACTGATAACCTCCGATACATGGAACCGGTAACCTCCGGTATGTGGAACTGATAACCTCCGTCAGGCGGAACTGATAACCTCCGATATGGTGGAACTGTAAGGCACATGGAAAATGGATTTTGAAGCTATACATACAGACGGCCATGAAAAGGAATTGGGCCAAAGCCTGTGCGGACCCGTGTGCATCGGCGGCCCGCACAGGCGTTGGCCCAATTTACGGAGAGGCGGTTACTTTCTCAGCGTGCAGGCCGGATTGCGGCTGAAATCGTCGTACAGCGGTTGCAGGGGCGTGATCCGGTCATTCTGTTCGCGGAAGGCGGTAACGG
>JAISMO010000156.1 GCA_031276675.1 Tannerella sp. | reverse complement strand
ATTGGATTCTATTGAGATAAGGCATTCTCAGAACGGATTTCATCTATCTTTAACAAAAATGAATATGAAAAAGTGGATATTGCTATTTGGAATATGTTAGGTGAGCGTTAAAGCTACTTATGGACAAGACATTGCAATAAAAAGCAACATTTTATATGACGCTACTACGACCATCAATCTGGGCGTGGAATTTGCTTTGAGCGACCGACTGACGCTTGATGTCAGCGGAAACCTGAATCCGTGGCTCTTTCCAAATACGCATGTGACGTACGCAGCACACGGGACGCCACACAGAATAGATGGTAAGTTCAAACACTGGATGCTCCAGCCGGAACTCCGTTGGTGGACATGCGAAAAGTTCAACGGTCATTTTTTCGGTACACATTTGCATGTAGGGGGCTTTAATGTGGGAGGACTGGCTTTTCTGCCGGACAATATCGGCGTGACCTTTGCTGAACCCACACCCGAATGGAAATATGGAACGGGGATTCGCTGGCAGCGTTATGAAGGATGGCTGATGGGCGCAGGCGTATCTTACGGTTATCACTGGATACTGAGTGACCGGTTTAGTCTGGAGTTTTCGCTGGGAGTGGGATATGTCTACCTGAAATATGATAAATATAACCCTTGTGTGACCTGTAATGCGGTCGAAGGGAGTAGCTTTATGCATTATTTCGGGCCTACAAAGGCGGGCATTTCAGCCATATTTATCTTAAAGTAAGAGGAGGAAAAAATGATGAAAAGAAAAATCGTATACCGTTTCTTTATGTTGCTCCTGTTGTCGGGGAGTTTTACTTTGTACGCACAGAAACAGCAGACACAGAAACAGCAGAAACCGTCCAAGCCAGAGCATATCCGGATTGTGCCGAAACAAATGGTGCAGGAGGGCATCAACATGAAGATTGACATGATCCTTGACATGAGCAATGTTCATATAGGCAGTACGGAAAGTCATACGTTCACGCCAATCCTCGTGGCCGGAAAGAAGGAACTGGAATTGCCCAAAGTCATTATCAAAGGCGGACGCCGCTACAAAGCCGATCAGCGTGCCGACAGACTGGCCGGTCGGCCTCCCGCGGAATTTGCCAAAAATCAGAAAAAAATCACTTCTTCCATTTATTCAATAGAGCAGTACAGCAAACATGGAACTGTCCCGTATAAAATTTCCATTCCCTACAGAGATTGGATGGATGGAGCCAAAATGAACCTTAAGGAAGAAGTCACGGGCTGTTGCGGTGCGGAAAAAGGCACGAAGGTATTTGCAAATGTATACAAGGAAATTCTCAAGATCGACATTGATCCGAAATTCAGTTACATAGAACCGCAGCCGGAAGCCAAAAAACGCCGTTCGGAAATCGGCAGAGCCTATCTCGAATTTCCACGGGGTAAAAGCATCATTGATCCGAATTTCAGCAACAATCGCAGTGAGTTGGACAAGATTAATGAAATGATCAGCATCATTGCAACCGATCCGGATGTCGTAGTCACCAAAGTGGAGATGAGAGGATATGCTTCGCCCGAAAGTTCGGAATCATTTAATAACAGCTTGTCGTCCAAACGTGCCCAGGCCATGCGTAATTATTTTACCAAGATGAGTACCATCTCGCCGGAATTATTCCAGGTCGGTCGAGGCGGAGAAGACTGGGCGGGTCTGGCAAGTCTGCTGGCAGACTATCCAATAGGACACAAGAATGAAATCCTGAATATTATTAATACGGTATACAATCTGGATGCACGCGAACAGCGTATCCGGGCCATTGCGAACGGTCAGCCTTACCGCCAAATCTTCCGCGACCTCTATCCGAAGTTGAGACGTGTGGATTGCGAAATCGAATTTACCGTGCGTAACTTTACGCTTGATGAAAGCAAGGAGCGTATCCGCAAGAAGCCGAAACAGCTTAGCCAGAGGGAAATATATGATGTGGCGCGTTCGTATCAGAAAGGCAGCCACGAATTTAATGAAACGCTGCTTACGGCACGGAACCAGTTCCCGGAGGACGATATTGCCAACCTGAACGGTGCGGCTGCGGCTCTGTCGGAAGGCGATACCGAACTGGCTGAAGAATACCTGTACAAGGTGCAAAATACAAACACGCCGGAATATGCGAATTGTCTGGGTGTATTCTACACATTGACGGGTAATTTCGATGCAGCGGAAAAATTCCTGCGAAAGGCTGAAGCGGCCGGAATGACTGAAGCTACACATAACCTGGACGAACTGGAACGGGTGCGGCCGCGGGCCAAAAGGGAAGTTCCGAGGCGGAGAACGCTGGATCCTGATGAGGAATAATCCGTTCCGAAAGCAATAACAGACCGGTCTCTTTAGCCGACAAAGAAAAACCGGTTTTGTGAAAAAGAGAGTTGACGGGTGAAAATCCGGTCACTCTCTTTTTGGTATTAAAAAACAACAACGATGAATCGAAACAAAAAAAAATATCTTCTTTGCGCCACATGGCTCCTCGGTCTGATGATTTTATCGGGCTGCGCAAACAAATCGCAGAAACCGGCCGAACGCATGTTTCCGATGGTGACGGTACCGACCGTTTATACCGACCCGGCGGCACGCGCGGAATATTTGACCATGCATTACTGGGACCTGTTCAATTTCACGGATACTGCCTTTGTGGGAAGCGCCGCCGGTGTGACCGAACAGGCGCTGGCAAATTATCTTTCCATACTTCCGTACACGTCTTATCAGGTGATTTGCAGGGGGCTTACCCATGTGATGGAAGAAGCGGAAAAGCATGAAGCCATGTATGCCTTTATTTCCACGCAGATGGAACGCTATCTCTTTGACCTCAATTCCCCCATGCGGAATGAAGAATTTTTTATTCCTGTGCTGGAACAGATGGTGGCATCGGAAAGGCTGAACGAGCCACGCAAAACGCGACCGAAGCAGTTGCTGTCGCAACTGCAGAAAAACCGGCCGTCTACACTGGCCGCCAATATCCGTTATGCGCTGGCTTCGGGCGCCAAATCGTCGCTCCATGACCTGAAAACCGATTTCACGCTGATACTGTTTCACAATCTGGATTGCGGCAGTTGCAGAGAGCTTACCGGTCAAATAAAAAATTCGCAGGCCATTACGGAAATGCAGAAGCGAAGACGATTGACCGTACTTTCCCTTTATCCGGGTCAGGACGTGGACACGTGGAAAAAATACCTGTCCGAAATGCCGTCTTCGTGGATAAACGGCTATGACTGTGACGGCGAGATTTACGGACAGGAACGCTACGTGTTGAGAGTTATCCCGACGCTTTACCTGATAGACAGGAATCATCAGGTGCTCATGAAGGACGTTCCGTTTAACTACGTCGAATATTTCATGAACAATGTATTAAATCCTCCAACTCAATCAAATCAATGAAGAAAAGTTGTTTATATACCGGTGGCGGCGACCGGGGAATGACCTCGCTGGCGGGCGGGAAGCGTGTGTCGAAGACGCATCCGAGGCTGGAAGCCTACGGTACGGTAGATGAATTAAACTCCTTTACCGGTTTGCTGATAACTGAAATCAGGGATGATACAACCATTGATTTGTTGCAGTTTATTCAGCACAAATTATTTGCCGTCGGTTCCAGTCTGGCTGCGGAAACCGGAGATGCTTCTCCCGAATCCGCCGGGCAGATTACACCCGAAAACATCCGGCGACTGGAAGAACATATCGACCGAATCGACGATAAATTGCCGAAAATGACCGGGTTTGTATTGCCCGGAGGATGCCGTTCAGCTGCTTTGGCGCATGTCTGCCGGACCGTTTGCCGGCGTGCGGAACGACAAATCCATCATTTGGCAATCGAAAGCCCGGTAGAAAAAAATGTGCTGATTTTCATGAACAGATTATCTGATTTGCTGTTTATTATTGCAAGGAGTGAATGTATCCGGGAAAAAGGCAGTGAAATTATTTGGGATAATGCTTGCAGCTAAAAAATAAAATTCTACTTTTGCGGAAAATTTCAATCCGGAAGAAAGGTATTTTAAATTTTCGTAAAAAAGATTGTTATGTATTGGACATTAGAATTGGCGTCGAAGTTAGAAGACGCGCCCTGGCCGGCCACTAAAGATGAGTTGATTGATTATGCACAGCGTTCCGGCGCCCCGCTGGAAGTGATTGAAAACTTGCAGGAAATGGAGGATGAAGGCGAAATATATGAATGTATGGAAGACCTCTGGCCGGACTATCCGAGTAAGGAGGATTTTTTCTTTAATGAAGAAGAATATTGAGCCATAGCCGCTGACAATTAATGGAATTAAGTATTTACAATACACTGACAGGAAAGAAGGAAGTTTTTGTTCCGCTACATGCGCCGCATGTGGGGATTTACGTGTGCGGGCCGACGGTTTACGGAGACCCTCATCTGGGACATGCACGGCCGGCCATTACGTTCGACGTGCTGTTCCGATATCTGCAACACGCAGGTTACAAGGTGCGATACGTGCGTAACATCACGGATGTAGGCCATTTGGAACACGACGCGGATAGCGGCGAAGACAAAATCGCCAGGAGAGCACGGATAGAACAGTTGGAGCCGATGGAAGTCGTGCAACATTATCTGCTC
The DNA here is from genome assembly GCA_031276675.1 of Tannerella sp. Lineage (GTDB taxonomy): Bacteria > Bacteroidota > Bacteroidia > Bacteroidales > Tannerellaceae > Tannerella. The sequence continues at coordinate 2,395 of JAISMO010000156.1, read as the reverse complement.
CGCTATCACGACGCCATGCGTGCACTGAACGTATTGCCGCCCGGCATCGAACCTCATGCCTCCGGCCATATCATTGAACAGATCCATCTGGTGCAACAGATTCTCGACAGGGGCTATGCCTATGTCAGTGAAGGGTCGGTCTATTTCGACGTCGTCAAATACAACAAAGACTATACGTATGGCATTCTGTCGAATCGAAATGTTGACGACATGCTCCATACGACACGCGAACTGGAAGGACAGGAAGAAAAACGGAATCCGCTGGACTTTGCGCTCTGGAAAAAGGCGCAGCCGGAACACATCATGCGCTGGCCTTCGCCCTGGAGTGAAGGCTTTCCCGGATGGCACTGCGAATGTACGGCGATGGGCAGGAAATATCTCGGCGAACATTTCGACATCCACGGCGGAGGGATGGACCTGATTTTTCCACATCACGAATGTGAAATCGCACAGGCGGTGGCCTCGCAGGGAAGCGACATCGTGCACTACTGGATGCACAACAACATGATTACCGTCAACGGGCGAAAAATGGGAAAATCGCTGGGCAATTTCATCACGCTCGAAGCGTTTTTCACCGGAAATCATCCCCTGTTGACGCAGGCATATGCACCGGTGACCATCCGCTTTTTTATGCTGCAGGCGCACTATCGCAGTACGGTTGACTTCAGCGACGAAGCGCTGCAAGCGTCTGAAAAGGGACTGGAGCGGCTGTTTGAAACGTATGCCCGTCTGCAAAAACTGACGGCGGCAACGGCATCAACTGTAGATGTGAAAGACCTGCGCAAGCACTGCGAAGCGGCCATGTGCGACGACTTGAATACGCCGGCCGTGATTGCCCATCTGTTCGATGCCGGCAAGAAGATCAATACGGTAGCCGACGGCAACGGCGCCCTCTCGACCGAAGACCTGGAAGCATTGAAAGCGACCTTCAAACTTTTTATGGAAGACATACTCGGCCTGCAAAGGGAACCGTCTGCGGCGGGCGCCGGCGACGGCGACGAAGCATACAGAAAAGCGGTCGACCTGCTGCTGAACATTCGCCTGCAGGCAAAGCTGCACAGGGATTGGGCGACCTCGGACAGGATACGTACCGAACTGGAATCTTACGGGTTTACGGTTAAAGATACGAAAGACGGTTTTGAATGGAATCTGTGAACGATGACGATACGGGATTTTTTTAAGAACGACGCCTTTGCCGCCGCTGCCGGCATAGAACTGTTGGAGGTGGGGAAGGGTTATGCGCGGGTGCGGATGGAAATACGTCCGATGCACTTGAACGGCGGGGGCGTTTGCCAGGGTGGCGCCCTCTTCACGCTGGCCGACTTTGCCTTTGCCGTTGCCACCAACAGCCATGCACGCCTCACCTTTTCGATCAGTTCGGAGATACATATTTTCAAGTCCGAACGCGCCGGTTTTCTCTATGCCGAAGCCCGCGAAATATTCAGTCACAGCCGCCTGTCCAACTGCGAAGTCAGGATCACGAATGAACGGGACGAACCGGTTGCTACCTTTAACGGCACGGGCTACCGCAAGGAGGTTCCCCTGCCGTTTGATGCGCTCGAATGAGCATTTCCACGCCATAAACCCGTCTTGTCCTGAAATCGCTTTACAAAAAAATTTCATGCCGGTGCGAAAAGTGAAGAACAGGCGCAGGACAACCTTCTCGAATCACCGGATACACAAATATCCGTACCCGGCGGCCGGTTACACGCCATCGGCGCCGAACCGTCTTTGGGTGAGTCTGTTCGTCTCTTTTACCGTAACAGCCTTTCAACCGTTGTCGACAACCATTCGTTTACTGTCGACGGAGACTCATTTTCCGCTGACGGAAATTCGATTTCCGTCGACGACCACCCGGTTTTCGTTGACGTCGGCCCGAATGTTAGTCGCTTTACATCCTGTTTAACGTGAATTAGACCTGAGAAAAGACACAAAATATCAGGAAAAGAGATAAGATATTATGTACAGACGGAATATATCCGATAATCGGGCTGAAAAAGAATATGAGACGGAAAACAGACTGTAAAGACGTTGTAATTGAAATAATATGTTTTACAGACGCTATCATACGGAAAATACATTTACCTTTGCCGTACTTTTGTAAAAGGTATGACAGGACAAAGACAAAAATGTAAAGTCCATTCAGGACAAAGTAAGAAAATCCGTAAAGAAAATTCAGGACAAGTCAACTCATCGTTTATAGTTCATCATCGGCCCATGTATAACCAAATAAAACCAATCCTCCTCTCCCTGACTCTTTTTTCCTTATGTTTCGCTTTCTCCGTGGCGGCGCAGGACACGCACCGGCACGAAAAAGATTCGCTCCGCAAAGCCCTCGCCCTCGTCGAAGGAAAGGAAAAAATAGATACCTACAACCGCCTGATGGTGCTTTACT
>JAISMO010000144.1 GCA_031276675.1 Tannerella sp. | reverse complement strand
TGTAAAGCGCCCGTATCCACGACATCAAGGTTCAAAGAAGGTTTTTTAGGCAGGAAATGATAAGCGATGAGCGCGGAAATCATATTTGTGATGAAGTTCACAAAGCTGCGATGACGCGTGTGCTCCATTTGACAGATGTTTTTGAATTCGTCATTCCTTTTGTTTTTCAACGGTTCACGGTCGTCCATGTTCGCCTGCGTAATGACAAAGTCAATAATTTCCCCCCCGATCATTGATGAGGATATGCAGTTTGAAACCGAAAAACCACCCCGCAGTACTTTTACCACTGGATGCAAACCCTTTGAATGTTTTGTGACTGTGTTCGCGCTGGATGTGACATACCCGAAGCGGGGTGGAACCAATGAAAGAGATGCCGGTGCATTTACCCGGACAGCACAGTTGCAGGAAAAGCGTCATTTTCACGACTGTTTTCTGCTGCAGTTCCACGAAACGGCTGTAGCTGACCGTATGAGGAAAATCATTCCTGCAGTGTACCTGAATGTACCCGGTATAAAAGGCTTTCAGGTTCCTGAACGGTTTGAGGTGAAAGAGGATAAGAATGGTGATTACCTCACTGTCGGACAGGGTGAATTTGCGGTTCCGGCTTCGTTTGACTGGGGAGAACCGCATGTACCGGGCATCCTTTTTCGTTCAGATAATAGGCCAGGCCTTCGTAATAAACCCCGGTAGCTTCCATCGTAATATGCAGAACCGGACCTCTTTCTGACTTCTGTTCCGCCCAGGAAAGAAAATCAGCGAAGCCTTTCTCGTTGTTACTAAAGGAGAATTGGGCTAAAGCCCCGTGCGGAACGGTGTGCATCGGCGATCGGCACAGGCTTTAGCCGTTTTTTTTTATCCTGCTGTCCGCTGCGGCCACTTTCCGGTTCCTTTCTTCCCGTTGTCCCTTCTGTCCCTTCTGTCCCTTTCTTTTAACGCCATCCATATCATCCATTTTTGCTTGAAACGAACGGCAACCGGAGACGAGCGGTTCCCGAAACCGGCCGGGAACCGCTCGCATATTTTTATTCTTCAATCACCTCCAGTGGCGGCACATTTCTTTCCGCGCCGGCATAACCCCTGTTTTGATTGATTACCCCCAGCGTGTTGGCCAGGATCACGGTGGCATTAATCGGCCAGAACAGATTGTGCGGACTGACTTTGCAGGTGCCCAGAGTAAGCACCGTCTGATTCCGGTAGTAGGGATTGTTGGTTGATATCCGGTCGTAAAAGTAATTGCTTTCGTGCAGCCGGTCCAGCGAATAGCCGTCGACGCCCAGTTTGGCCATGATGCAGGAAACCCGAACCAGTTCGTTGTGTCTGGGTGTTTCGCCGTACAGTTCCCGGGCGCGCTCGTCGAAAATGAACTGGATGTTCATGTCGGATTCGGCTACCGGCGGCGCCTGTGCACGTGCCCGGACTGCATTGACGTCCTGCGTGGCACGGGCGATGTCATTTTTCCAGTAATACGCTTCCGCCCGGATCAGATAGGTTTCCGCCAGCCGGTAGATATACCAGTCGCCGTTGCCGCCCATGACCTGCGTACCCGGGTCGTTCTCGTGGGGCACGTAAAACTTGTACAGCTGGATGGCATTGTAGCAGTAGACCGTATCGGTGGGATTCGCAAACCAGGCGGGGTTGACGGTTTTGCCGTAATCAACGGATGCGGGATTGGTATATGTAAATTCGTCCACATCAACCCAGTTGGCGTCGGCTCTGCGCAGGTCCGGCGTGGTACGGCAGGTATAGCCGCCGTAATTCCATATGTCATAGGTGTAATACGGAAAGGGTTTGGCGTTGTTGTTGCCCCGGCCGTACATGTTGAAGGCCTCCCCCGATGCTACCATTCCGGGTTTGCCTTCGCTGTCTCTCACACTGTTGTTCCATATGGACGGATTGTACAGGCGCATACTGTAGGTGCCGACGGCGTCTTTGGCCCCCACCGGATCGGAATACCGGTCGACGACCGCCAGAATGGTTTCCCTGTTTTCGGGCAGGTTTTTGTTTTTCACCCGGTGCAGGTCCCAGATGTGATTGTATGCCGGATTGTCGCCGTCTTCGCCGAAGCGGGTTTTCATCAGTTCGTAGGGGCCGTTGATCACGGCGTCGGCTGCCCGGATGGCGCCGTCGAAGTCGGTACCGGCCAGGCAGATTTTGGCCAGCAGATGATTGCCCGCTCCCCTGGAGACTTCTCCGGGCATGACGGTTTCGCGCAGCCACTGCACGGCAAATTCCATATCCGACTGTATTTCGGACAGGATGGTCCATCTGGAACAGCTGTAATAATCCAGTCGGGCGCCGCTGACTTCCTTCCCCTCGAAGGGCACGTCGCCATAGGCGTTCACCAGCCGGTAATACCAGTAGGAACGGAAAAAGTAAGCCTCGGCAAGGACTGCGTTCCGGTCGCTTTCCTGCTCCCAGTCGATGCCGTCGATCCGGGAAATAATGGTATTGGCCCTGCTGATATTTACATAAGCCGTATTAAACATGGTCAGGTAGGGATAATACATGGACACGTTCGGCGTCAGTTCTTCCGCATAATTCGGCTGCGTAAACGCAAATGCCATATCCGAATACGACCATTCCGCGCAGATGTAATTGATGCTTCCGTGCGTTTCCACCTTCAATCCCTTCCGGAGGGAGATCAGCGCCGCTTCAAAGCCGGCTTTGTCGGCATACACATTCTCCGGGGTAAAGACGGACAGCGGTCTGGGTTCAAGCCACCGATCGCTGCAGGAGACATGAAGGAGCAGCGCCATGCATACAATATAACCAATTCGTTTCATCTTCATTTCTATTTTTAGAGTTAAACCAAACTACAGAGACAGATCAATTCCAAAGGTAATGATGCGCGGTATCAGGGACATGCCGGTTTCCGGGTCCCATCCCGGCCATCGGGTAAACGTCAGCAGATTCCGCGCAGAGCAGAAAAGACGCAGGTTTGCCAGATTCCACTTCTTTGCCGCGCCGGACGGAAGGGCGTAGGAAAGGCTCACATCCTGAACCCGGAGAAAGGATTTGGGCTTGTAAACAGCCACTCCCCCGCCATACTGGTTTTGCCAGGTGTGAATCAGTCCCGGATACTCGCTGGAGCGGTTGGCCGGCGTCCAGTAAGGCACGTCCCAGAAGCTCATCCGGTTAAACATTTCGGAGCCGTTGTGGAGGGCGAGGTCAAACGCGGCCACGTGCCCCAGATCGGCCCGCAGAAAAACGGAGGCCGTAAAATTTTTCAGGAACCGGACCGTCTGCGTGGTACCCAGGTGAAAGCGCGGATCCCTGTAGCCGATAAACTGTTTGTCCGTCAAGGCGTCATAGACCTGATCGTCATTCACGTCGCGCGCTTTCAGGTCGCCCGGATACAGGTGATAGGCGGCCGCCCCGGCTTCCTCCTCCATCTGCCATACGCCCAGCATCTCATAATCCCAGACCACGTCTTTGGGCTGTCCGATAAACCACTTGTTGTCATAGTCATTCACTTCCCTTCGCACGGTTCGGCCGTCAACCTCCACTTCCTCGTAGTCGCCGAACAGATGAACAATCCTGTTCCGGTTCATGGAAAAGAGGAAATCGGAAGTCCATTGCACATCCGGTCCGTCCGTGTTCACCGTATGGACCGTCAGTTCAAGCCCCCGGTTGTTTACTTCTCCCAGGTTGGCCGTCACCTGCGTAAAGCCGGTGATCTGCGGCAGTTTTCTGGGCATCAGCAGGTCGGTTGTATGCATGTTGTATACTTCGACGCTCATGTCGACCCTGTTTTTCAGCAGTCCGATATCCAGTCCGAGGTTCACAGCTTCGGTTCGTTCCCAGCGGAGGCCGTAATTGGCCAGCGAGTTGTTGTATACGCCGATTTGGACCGACGAGCCGTCCGAATACAGCTCCGAACTCACCCCCGCCAGTGCGGCATAGGCATTGATGGCGCTGTTGCCGTTGATGCCCCAGGAGGCTCTCAGCTTGAGCCGGTTTGCAAAGCTGTCCTGACTGTAAAAGGCCTCGTTGGAGATGACCCAGGCCAGCGCCGCCGCCGGAAAAACAGCCCAGGGATGCTCCTTGCCGAAAGCCGAATAACCGTCTCTCCGGACGGAAGCCGTCAACAGATACCGGTCCATCAGCGAATAGTTGATGCGCGCCATGGCTGCCGCCGCCGTTTCATAGGTGTCGTTATTGCTGATGGAAGGGTTGTTGCCCAGTTGCAGGGCATGATAGGACAGATTCTCGTTCGGGAAAAAGGATTCATTGGTGTTTGTGCTGCTCCAGCGCTGATACTTCCTTGCATTGTATAAAAGCGTGAGATGGATGTTGTGCACGCCGAAGGAGCGGTCCCAGTGCAGGATATGATCCAGGTTCCAGTCCTGCACCCGGGATTCGGCACGGGTGGCGTATCCGTTGGCATGGGACGAGCCTCCGGTGATCGTATGCGAGTTCCAGAAATTCAGGTTGCTGTTGAAACTGAAATGAGGCTGGAATGCGATTTCGTAATTGAATCCGAAAGGCAGATTCAATTTGGCGTACATGCGGCTGAAAAAATCATGGGTGACATTCAGCCGGTCCTGTTCGTAATAATTGATCAGCGGATTTGCGATGTAATCGGAAGGATACCATCTGGGCGTGCCGTCCGGATTGAACAGGACGGCATAGGGGCTGACCGTCGCAATCAGCGACGTCACGGCCACGCCGCTCTGGTCGCGGTAGGCATACTGCGTATTCAGCCCGACATTCAGCCAGTCTGTGACTTTAAAGTCCAGATTCAGCCGGGGCCGTACCGCCGTAAAGGCGTCGCCGCGATAGAAACCTTCATTGTTTACATAGCCGACGGAAAAGTAATAGTTCACCCGGTCGGAAGCGCCGCTGACGCCGACCGTATAATCCTGTCTCAGGCCGGTGCCGGTCTGCTGTTCCAGCCAGTTCACCTCTTCCCCTTTCAGATACTGTTCCACCTCCGTGGGCCAGAAGTTCAGGCGGTTCAGGTATTCGGTCGTCGGATCGGCATTGGGATTGCTGCTGTAATTCATCCATTCGTTCACACCGATCTCCGGCGGCAGCCGGTCGGGATGCCGGTAATAGTGTTCCGGAAAAATCTTGCTCCTGAAGTTCAGCTGTTCCAGATAGGCGGTTCTGAAATCCACATAGCCTTTTCCGTCGTAGGTGTTTATGTTGTGAGACGAAGCGGCCATGCCGACTTTGGCGGAGGCGTTGACAAGCGGTTTGCCGATTTTCCCCCTGCGGGTCGTGATCTGGATAACACCTGCGGCGGCTTTGGCGCCGTAGACGGCGGCGGAACTGGCATCCTTCAGCACGTCGATGGATTCGATGTCATAGGGATTGATGTCGATCAGGCTGCCGTAATAGATGGAACCGTCCAGCACAACAAGCGGCTCGTTGGAAGCCAGCAGGGATTTCGGCCCCCGGATTTCCATCGAAGCGCCGCCGGCCGCGCTGCCGCCCTGCACGGAATGGAATCCGGCGACCGTTCCGGCCAGCATTTCGGTGGCCTGCGTCAGGGGCTGGTTTTTGAACCGGTCGCCCTTCAGCTGCTGAACGGAGCCGGTCAGGTCACTTTTCTTCATGGTGCCGTAACCTACCACGACCACCTCCTCCAGTATTTGCGTATCCTCCTCCAGGACGATGCTCAACACATGCCGGTTACCCGGATGCACCTCCAGCGTGACGTATCCGATAAAGGACACTTCCAGCACGGAACTGCCGTCCGCTACTTCCAGCGAAAACCGTCCGTCCACATCCGTGATGCTTCCGTTGGCGGTACCTTTCTCCACTACGTTGGCGCCGATAACGGGTTCGCCTTTCGTGTCGACTACCGTACCCGTCACCCGTTGCTGTGCAGCGGCAACCAGGGCGCAGCAGCCAAGGACACACAGCAGGCACAGCCGTCTGCGCCATGTATCCCGATTCAATGCAACTGATTTTTTGTTCATAGTTCTCTGTTATTAAGAAATTGTAACTGTTTAGGTATAAAACGAAGAATCGCAACGCCGGGAAAGTGTCCCGACGACAGCGGAAAGGAATCCCCACGTGGGGAAAACGTCCTGACGGCTCCGGGAAGAAATCCCCATGTGGGGAAAACGTCCTGACGGCTCCGGGAAGGAATCCCCACGTGGGGAAAACGTCCTGACGGCTCCAGGAAGAAATCCCCCCGCGGGGAAAACGTCCTGACGGCTCCGGGAAGCAATCCCCACGTGGGGAAACCGTCCTGACGGCTCCGGGAAGAAATCCCCATGTGGGGAAAACGTCCTGACGGTTCCGGGAAGAAATCCCCACGTGGGGAAAACGTCCTGACGGTTCCGGGAAGAAATCCCCACGTGGGGAAAACGTCCCGACGGTTCCGGGAAGAAATCCCCACGTGGGGAAAACGTCCTGACGGCTCCGGGAAGGAATCCCCACGTGGGGAAAACGTCCTGACGGCTCCGGGAAGGAATCGCAGCGTTGCGAAACCGTTCTGACGGCTCCGGGAAGAAATCCCCACGTGGGGAAAACGTCCTGACGGTCGCGGGAAGGAATCGCAGCGTTGCGAAAACGTCCTGACGGTTCCGGGAAGGAATCGCAGTGTTGCGAAAACGTCCTGACGGTTCCGGGAAGGAATCGCAGCGTTGCGAAAACGTCCCGACGGTTCCGGGAAGGAATCGCAGCGTTGCGAAAACGTCCTGACGGTCGCGGGAAGGAATCGCAGTGTTGCGAAAGCGTCCTGACGGTTCCGGGAAGAAATCCCCACGTGGGGAAAATGTTCTGACGGCAACGGGAGGCTTTCCCCACATGGGGAAAATGTCCTGACGGTTAGGCCCTCCCGCAGGGAGGTTTTCTCGTCGAATATGCGGGAAGCCCTGTTGTTGCACGTTATACATTTTGCATCCCTTAATATCCCGGATTCTGCCTGAACTCGGCGTCAATATTCAAATCAATCTGCGTCTGAGGAATCGGCCACCGGAAATTGTGTTCCTCAATATGCGCACCCGGACAAAACGGATTGTCGTTGTATTTGCGTACCCGCTCAATCAGTTTCCCGGTGCGGCGCAAAACAATCAGCCGCCATTCTTCGCCGTAAAGCTCCCTGGCGCGTTCGTCCAGAATATAATCCATATCCAGATCACCGGCCGCTACCGGTTTTGCGTTTGCCCTGGCTCTTACCAGATTCACGTCGGCAGCCGCCAGGTCAGGACGGTTCGTGCCCAGATACGCTTCAGCCCTCAACAGCAGCGTTTCGGCAAAGCGCAGCGCGTACCAGTCTTTGTGCGTGGAGCCGGACCCTGCCCTGGGCAGATTCACCGTATAATTGCACGGATCGTGAAACTTCATGAAGACGGGAAACAGCAGCCGGATGGTGTCGTCCAGCGGGTTGGTGCGCGGGTAGGGAGTCCCTTCATAGAGTTTGAAGTCTATTTTCTGTCCGTGAAAGGCCGATTCGGGATTGTCGTAATAAATATTCCTTTTGAGGTTGTGTTCGGCATTCCGGATATCGTTGTCCCAGTCGCCGGCCCAGAGGTAGTAGTGCACCAGATTCGTCCCCCGTCCGTTTCCGCATGGCCGGCTGAGCGTGTCGCTGATGCCGGTCCAGGCATTGTTGTACCAGGTGCCGTTGATGGCCTTTTTGCCGTCGGGAGCCACGGCAATGTCGAAATAGCGGGGGCCGTAGATGTAGGCGGAATTGATGGTCGTCTGGTCTGTTACGCCTCTTTCGCACTGGATGACCCACATGGCCTCGGTATTGTTTGGCAGATTGTGATTGGTATAGCCGAACAGGTCGAAGTAGACGTCGCCCGAACCCAGTATGTCTTTAGCCAGCCGGTTGCCGAAGCGTTCGGTCATCAGCGCATAGTGATAGTCATCCACCGCATGGGTGGCGGCCGTAACCGCTTCCTGCGGATTCCCCATTTCCAGGAAGGTTTCGGCGAGGTAATGCCAGGCCGGTCCCTGGGTAATCCGTCCCGGAGCCTCCTCTTCGCCGGGCGGCGGCAGATGGGTGGCGGCAAATTCGAAATCCGCGGCCATCAGTCTGTGAATTTCGGAAACCGGGTCTCTGACAAAATCGGCTTTGGCGGAAGTGACCGGCTTGTCCAGCAAAGGAATGTCTCCATAGGTGGAAACCAGGTTACGGTAAACAAATGCCCGGAAAAACCTTGCTTCCGCCAGGCAGGCATTTTTCCCGGCATCTCCTTTGGCAAACACGTCCGCATGGAGTTTTTCTATTTTATCAATCAACAGATTGGCCCATTGAATAATCAGAAATCCACTGGTCCAGTGATCTACCACCGGAGTAAACGTGGGCGTCAAATCCCGGTACGAGTTCAGGTACCTGCTGCCGCGGTCGGGTGTTTCACCGTTGAATCCCACATCGGAGCCGTGAGTGGCCCAGTTCATGGTGCCGAAGCTGGCATAGGTGTAATATACCAGCCTGACCCGCTGATGGAGTGCGGTGATGCCCTGTATCACGCCGGCTTCCGTCGAAAAAGCATTTTCGGGCGACAGAAAATCCAGCGGTTTTTCTTCCAATACATCTTCGTTGCATGAAGACACTGTCAGCGACAGGAACAGCGCTCCGGCCAACAGTTTTTTTACGGTTACTGTTTTCATCTTGTTGCAATTCTACTAATCAAAAACTAAGTCTAATACCTAAAATCATGTTACGTGTCAGTGCGGGAAAACCGGTCGTTGAGCCGTATCCGGTTTTACTGCCGCTTCCCGTGGTGCCTATTTCGGGATCCCAGCCCTGCCATCGGGTCCATACATACGGATTCTTGCCGGACACATAGATCTGGCAGGAGTTCAGGAACAGCCGTTCCAGCAGGTTTTTCGGAAGATGATAGGCAAGAGAGACATCCTGCAAACGGACAAAACTCCGGCTTTGATAGATGCCGCCCCATACGGGCGGGTTATTGTATATCCCGGTCGTGTTCGTCGTGGGTGCGTCCGGCCTCCAGTAGGGATTGACGGCCGAAACGTTCTGCCGTTCCGCATAATAAATCAGCGGGTTGACGTTGTCCGCGTTCTCGCCCAGAAAACGGTTTTTGCCTCCCTGAATGGAATTGATAAAGAATGACAACGTGAAATCCTTGTAGCGAAGCACATTTTCCATGCTGAAGCGGTAAGCCGGCGATTTGTATCCGATGATGGAGCGGTCGTTCGTGGCGTCGATGGCCTGATCGTTATTCAGGTCGGCATATTTGAACTGTCCGGGATACCATCCCGGATATACCTGTCCGGCAAAGAATTCTTCTTCCGTCCATACTTTTTCGATTTTATAATCGTAAATGGCCTGAATCGACTGGCCCAGAAACCATCCGTTGGCCACATCCTGATCGTTCCTGCCTCCGTAAAGTTTCACGATTTCGTCTCTGTCAAGCCCGAAAACAAATTTGGTATTCCACGTAAAGTCTTTCAAATCCACATTCACCGACCGCAGTTCCAGATCAAATCCTTTCGTTGCCAGCTCAGCGACATTGGCCCAGACGTTCGAATATCCGGCCGAGGGCGGCAGCTGCCTCCTCACCAACACGTCATGGGTTCGGGAGGTATATGCGTCGACGGAACCCGAAAGCCGGTTTTTCAGCAGGCTGAAATCCACGCCGAAGTTAATCGAAGTCGTTCTTTCCCACCCCAGTTCCGTATTGCCTAACGTGCTCGGATACATTCCTATCGCGTATTCGCCGCCATAGACATATCCGACGGACCCCATTCTGGCCATGCTGGAATAGCGTCCGCTGCCCTGATTGCCGTTGGCGCCGTATGACAGCCTTGTTTTGAGGTAGAAGCCGGCCTCTTTCATAAAAGATTCCTCCGTCGGCACCCAGCCCAGAGACAGCGAGGGGAAGGTCGCCCATTTGCGGTCGTTCCCGAATCCGGAAAAGCCGTCTCTTCGCACGGTTCCCGTAATCAGGTAACGCGACAGCAAGGTATAATTTATTCTGGCCATGTAGGAAAGGTTGTTCTCTTCGTAGGCCGAAGAAGCGACCGACGGCGTAAGCCCCACTCCCATATTGTTATATCCCAGGGTTTCGTTTTCAAAACCCAGCGCCGTTTGCGTGGACGTGTTGCCGGTCAGGCGGTCGCGGCTGTACAGCAGGGTAGCATATACATGATGATTGCCGAAGGTCCCGGTATAGCTGAGGATGTTATTAATTAGCCATTTGTTTGTTTCGCCGTGGTATTTTTGAGCGCGTCCGCCATTGGACATGCCGGTCGGCGTTTTCGAATTCCAGTAGTTGTAGTTTCCTGCCGTGTTATACCTGTCCGATACATGCAGTTCGTATTTCAGCCCCTGCAAAAACGGAAAATCAATTACAGCACGTCCGATGCCAAACAATACATGGTTTAATTCCTGATTATCCGTGTATGTAAAAGCCAGGGGATAGGGCTGAAACAGTTCATTGGTCAGGTAAATGTCGTAGTCATCCCGGCCGATGTGGTTGTTTGCCCAGGGAGTGGCTACCCTTGCATAATGAAAGCTGGCCGGTTCGCCGGAACTGTCCTCCAGTGTATAGGTGGTATTCAGACCGACTGTCAGCCACCTGTTGACCTTGCTTTCCAGATTGCTTCGCAGCGTAAACCTTTTGAACCGGTCGTTCAGTTGAATGCCCTCTACATCCGAATAGGAGCCGGATATAAAATAGGTTGAATTGTCCGAACCGCCGGACAGACTGATGTTGTAGTTCTGCATCGGAGCGATGCGCGTCACTTCATCCACCCAGTCAATAGCCGTCCCATGAAGGTAATTCTCCTGTTCTTCCGGGCTTTTCAGGTAGGTGGCTACCAGTTGGCGGTTGGTGACGTCCGGCCGGACCGGCCGCCCGGAAGCGGAGGTCGGACTGGTCGCATACCATTTATAGACATCGCTTTCCCATTGCCAGTCTACCATCCGGACGGCAAATTCCTCTCCGTTCATTACGCGCATGGGCGTATTGGTTATGTCCTGAAAGCCGTAATAAACGTCTACCGAGACGACAGGTTTGGCATTTCGTCCCTTTTTGGTCGTGATCAGCAATACGCCGTTTTTCGACTTGGAACCGTAAACGGCTGCCGCACTCGCATCCTTCAACACATCGATTGTTTCCACATCGTTGATGTTGAGGTTCAGCAGTGAGCCGTCATAGATGATGCCGTCTACGACAATCAGAGGCGAAGAGGAGGTTGACAGCGTATTTTGTCCCCGGATGGAAAAGGAAGGTTCGCTTTTGGCGCCGCCTCTTGCCTGGATGTTGATACCGGCTACGCCGGCCATCACCTGAGAAAGATTCACATTGGCCTGAAGCGCCTTATCATCCGGTTTTACGCGGGTTACGGAACCGGTCAGATCGCTTTTCCGCATGGTGCCGTAACCTACGACCACCACCTCTTCCAGTATTTCCGTATCCTCCTCCAGTACTATTTTCAGGTCATTCCGGTTACCCGGATGCACCTCCCGAGTGGTATATCCGATAAAAGATACTTCCAGCACGGAACTGCCGCCCGCTACTTCCAGCGAGAATCGTCCGTCCGTATCCGTGATGCTTCCGTTGGCGGTACCTTTCTCCACTACATTGGCGCCGATAACGGGTTCGCCTTTCGCGTCGACTACCGTACCTGTCACCCGTTTCTGTGCAACGGCAACCAGGGAACAACAGCCAAAAACACATAGCGTACACAAAACTTTACGCCATGTCTCCCGACTTGATAGAAATAATTTCTTTTTCATACGTGCATAATTAAGAATTAAAGAATTAAATGTTGATGAAATAATTGATTTGAGAAATTCCTCAGATTTAGGGCTTGATATGTGAATAAAACCAATCGCATTACCCGAAAAGTACAGGCATGGTTGGTAACTCCGCAAAGAATCCCCCGGAAATGGAGGAAACTCTTTGCGGAGTTGTGAAAGTCCGAACCGGAGAGAAGCCGTTTCTCATCCGGAACAGTGCATTTCTTTCTGTGAAACCAACCGTTTCTCCACGAAAAATTTCGCAGGAAAAACAGGTTGGCAGGTTGATAAGGATTATATTTACGCGCGTGAAAGACGCCTGCGCATCTCTCTCTCTCTCTCTCTCTCTCTCTCTCTCTCTCTCTTAAAAAAATAATCCGATTCCGACAAGTCAAACCGGTTAAAAAATCTTTGCAGGCACGGTTTTCCATTTACAGAAAACCGGTCGGAATCAGATGGCGCGTAAACATTCATGGTATTTTTCTCTTTATCCTTTCAACAACTGTGTCATTGCTGCCATCAGTACGGATTCGGCTTCTGCGGTGACCGGACTGGCGCCGATCTCGTAACCGCCCTGCCCGTAGGCTTCGCCGGTCCCGATGTAAAGCGGCCCGTATTCGCCGTACGCAGCCATCGAAACAGCCAAATCCGGTCGCAGCGCCTTGGCTGCCAGCTGGTATTCCACAAACAGTTCGCCAAACATAAACAAGACCCTCGCCTGCCCGACTCCCAGGCAGGCTATATCGGTTGTCGCTCCGGCCATTTGTTTTTTCGCCCATATCACCTGGCTTACGTTATTGGCGTAAAAATAGGGGCCGGTGGGCGATTTGAAGCGACTTTCCACTTCCTTGACAAAGGATTCGGAAACGGGCAGATGAACCGGAACCACATTCCATGTCAGATCAGCTCCGCTGACCGGAAACAAGCGTCGGGCATTCCAGGCACGTTCCATGCCGTCGGCCAGCCGTTGCGCCAGTATCAGCCGGTTTTCGTGCGCTCCGTCGTTGTACTTTCCCGCACCGATATTGCCTCCCGCGCCATTGAAGTGGACATGCAGGGCATCCGGTACGGCCATTTGCCGGAAACTCCGGGCCATGCCCGGAAAATCGGGATTGGCAATACCCGTCAGGTAATAGCTCTGCGGATGAGTGGCATAGAAGGTCAACACGGCAATCGGCGCCTGTTTGTTCCAGAAACTGAGCAGCGTGACGTCCGGATCAATCAGCCCTTCCGGTTCGGCGCGCAGGGCAGCGTTTTTACAGGCGGTTGCCCGCATTTCTCCCACCCGCCCGTTTTTTACAATCCGGCGATTGGATGCCACCTGATAAACAGGCGCTTTTCCCACGCCGATATGCGTCACGGGCTGCATGTGGCCAAGCGACTCTTTCACCCTTCTGGCCAGTTTGTCCAAAAAGGTCCTTGCAAAATAACTCTCAAAACAGTGCGGACTAACACCCAGTTGCTGCATCACCCGCTCGGCTTCGAAGTCACATATGGGAGCGTCGTGCTGGTGCAGGGTATGGACTGTGACCCGTTCCGGCGTGGTATCCGCAGCCGCAGCCAGTGCGCCTTTGAAAACCGCCAGGCTTTCGTTGGCGATGCCAATCCAGTCTATTGCGCATAAAACAATGGGTTTACCGGCGCCGGCCAGGACGATTCCCCTCGCCCGCAGACTCAAATCCCATGAATTAATCATCGGCCCGTAGGTAAGTTGACTGCCGATCGGAGGCGTGGCATCCATGTCGAAGACCGCGATTCGGAACGGGTCGGCTTCTGCCGCAGGTACGGAGGCAGGCCTGTTGCCTGCCTCTGCCGTCCGCGTGATGCCTGCACCCCATGCGACGGAACTCAGTACGCCCGTTTTAACAAACCGGCGGCGGGAAAATGTCGGTTTCATAAGGTCACCCGGCTTAACTGATCCCTGTGCTCATACAGTTTCAGGATGGCATTGACAATGTCGCTCATGTCGGCCTTTGTCCCCAGCAACGGTCCGGAAGCCCAAAGCATCAACATTTCTTCGGTGCATATCCGGTCGCACACCGGACAGTCAATCTCTTCCCTGTACTGCTTCAGCCGTGCCGGCGAATACATGGCTTTGTATTCTTTCAGCCCCAGGATATGGTCTACCCACGGCGCCCGGTGCAGTCCGTTCGATATGTACGGCGAAATGTCCACTCCTTCGGCGGAAAGCGCTTTTAAAAACACTTTCCGGTCTACATTGTTAAAGTGTTCTTTCCGGTAGCCCATAGCATAAAGGTAGAACGAGCCGCTTTCGGTACCGTCATACAGTTTCTGGGGCACTACGCCGGGACAGTCTTTCAGGCCGGACGTCAGGAAGGCCGCATTTTCATTGCGCCGTTTCCACTGTTCTTTGGCATTGACCAGCTGGGCAACCAGCACCGCCCCCTCCAACTCATTCATCCGGTATTTGGACCCGATGGTTTCATCCGCTCCCTTGCGTGAAGTGCCGTGATTATGGACGGTGTAGCATTTTTCCATCAGTTCCTCACTGTTTCCGACAATCGAGCCGCCCTCACCGCAGCAGATGGTTTTGCTCGACTGATGGCTGAAACATCCCACATCACCGATAGTTCCCAGCCGTTTGCCGCGAAATTGCCCCAGATGAGCCTGACAGGCGTCTTCGATCACATACAGGTTATGTTTTTTGGCAATGGCCAGGATATGGTCCATATCGCACGGTTGTCCCATGATATGAATCGGTATGATGGCTTTTGTATTGGGGGTGATGCGTTTGGCGACGATGGCCGGGTCAAGCTGAAACGATTCCCTGTCAATGTCTACCAGCACCGGCAGCGCGCGGCTGACCAGTATGGAGGCGATCGTACCCATGTCGGTATACGGGCTGGTGATGACCTCGTCGCCCGGGCCGATGCCCAGGGCTTCTACACACGTATTGAGCGCCTGCGTTCCCGAACCGGTAGCCACACAGTATTTTGCATCCAGCATGGCAGCCCATTCCTTTTCAAAGGCGGCTACACGCCCGTTCACCGGATTGTTGATGCGAGACCATAAACGGCTTTCTAAGGTTTTCGTCACAGACTTCACAATTTTCTCATCCACGTAAGGCCACTGCGGCCACGTTTTGTTTTTGCGCACCGGATTGCCACCCAGTATGGCCAGCTTGTCTTTTGTGTCCGTTACTCCGCCGAAAGCGGGAGAAACACCCAGTACAAGACCTGCTGAAGCCGCAGATACTGCGCCGATAAAACGGCGACGATTTAATTCCCTGTTTTCCATATCCATTCTGTTTTTATTATTTTGTAACAAAGGAATCGGATAATCCAACTTTCAGGAGTCGAATTTGCGTTTTTTTGTCCTCAAAAAGCGTCAAACGCGCGTGTAGTCTCTGAGATGTATCTTTAAAAAAAACGAAAGCACAAAGCATCAGGAACTTTTGTGCGGCAACAGGCAGCGTTCCCGTGGCGATGGTTCGGTGCGTGGACCTGCTTATTTGTAGAGTAAGAACAGCGCCGGTTTTTTGTTCAGTTCCGGCATCCTGTTTTTCCAGTCTCTTACGGTGAGCGTGCGTATCCATTCGTCTTCACAGGTGATTCCGGAGGCAACGCACAGCTTCGTCAACGGTCGGCATACACGAACCAGGTCAGCCATCAGTTTATCGTTTCGGTAGGGCGTCTCGATGAAAATCTGCGTCTCGTTTTGCGAATAGATACGCGCTTCCATCGCTCGGATGCGTTCCGCCTGCGCCGACGCGTCGAGGGGCAAATAGCCGTGAAAGGCAAAACGCTGTCCGTTAAAACCCGACGCCATCAGCGCCATCAGGATGGAAGAAGGCCCTGCCAGCGGCACGACACGGAAACCCCTGCGATGTGCCAGGGCCACTACCTCGGCGCCGGGATCGGCTATGGCGGGACACCCGGCTTCGGACATGACCCCGACGGACTCGCCCCGTGCAAGCGGCTCCAGGAAATCGGCAAGCGCTTCGGGAGGGGTATGCCCGTTCAATTCATAAAAGGTCAGGTCGGCAATCATGATCGACGGATCGGCCTTCTTCAGGAAACGGCGAGCCGAACGCACATTCTCCACCACAAAATGACGTATCTCCCGGATTACGTCAAGATTGTATTCCGGCAGCACTCTCCGGTGTCCGGTATCACCCAGCGGCACGGGTATCAGGAAAAGAGCGGGACTTTTCATTTCCCGACCACCTTAAAGCACGAACCTTTATCCGTTTTATATTCCTTCTTCGGTGTGTTCACCAGTTTCACGCCGGTTCCGAGCACTTCGCCCTCGACGGTGTTGCCTTTGACGACGATATTTCGGCAATATTCAAACGTCAAACCGTGTTTGCGATGATGGAACGGTTCGAAATCGTAGCTGCGGACGAGTTGGTTGTTCGAAAATTCGACGCCGTCCGTCGACAGGGCGTACAGTATGGGATAATCGTAGAGTTCGAAACGGTTGTCGATGATGCGGATATTGCGATGAAAGGGCGTCGCCGTTCTCTGCGGGACAATCGGATATATGCTGATTACGGCTTCGCAAAACTGATACATCGATGTCAGACAGGGCGATTTGAAGGTGTTACGCGCAATGGTGACGTCGCGCACCGCGCCCGACTCGAACCAGCCGTTGGCGTCGCCGGCAATGAGTATCGCCGAGCCGCTTGATTCGAACACATTATCGGCGATCGTCACCTTTCCGGGCGTCGAAACTAACATTCCCCTTGCGCGGCAACTCTTGAAATGCGAATTGGCGACCGAAACATCGCATGTCCACGTCAGGTGTTCGAGGGCATAATCCGGTTTCACCTCCGAAGGGACGGGCTGAACGAACTCGATTTCGAAAACCTCGTTCGATTCGCGACGGTACGCCTTCACCGTTCCGAGCGCCACAGTCTGCATACTTTGGTTGTCGATGAATCCGACCGATTCGCCGGTTCGCGCCCAGGTCATGCCGACGCTCTGATGGTGCATGAATTTACAGCGCAGCGTGTAGTCGTCGCGCCGTTCGACGATGCGCACCGACGTGCCGTGTACGTTGATCGGGTCGTCCATAAGGGCGTGAAACGTACAGCGTTCGACCGTCACCTTGCCGCGACAGTTGGAAATCTGAAAACCGTCGTCGTGACCGGCAAGTATGCGACCCTTCGCTTCGTTGGGGATGTTATTGACATTGGTAAACGAAAGATTCTCGGAATATTGGGCGAGTATGCCAAGACCGGCGCAGTGATGGACGTCCACATTTTCGACGGAAACGTTACGGCTGTCGACAATGAATATCCCTGCATGGTCGCGTTCGCTGTGACGCAGCACAAGGAGGTTGCCGACGGCGGGCGTCCTCCGGTAGGCGGCATGGATACGCACTTTTCCTTTCGACAGTTCTTCGGCGCGAAAGTCGCCGTCGGCAGTCATGCAGCCCGGATCGCCGGTGCGTGGAACGACGTTCCGGCGGTCGCGGTCAAACTCCATCGTCCCCTTCCAGGCGCTTTTCCATCCCTCGCCGACAAAGACTAATCGACCGTTTTCGATGAGGTACGGGGATTCGTAGGCGTTGATTTGCACATCAACGTAACTGTCGGTCGCCTCAAGCACAACAGCCTGCGCCGTGAGCGGAATATCCCAGTCTACCGTGAGGTTTTTGAGGACGATATTGTTGCTGCTGTCAACCGTAAACGGCTGTATCCGGTCGTGATACACGAA
>JAISMO010000123.1 GCA_031276675.1 Tannerella sp. | reverse complement strand
CCGGATTTTTTTTATCCTGCTGTCTGCTACAGCGACTTGCCGGTTCCTTTCCCTTCATCCCGTGGTCCCTTCTGTTCCTTCGATTCCATCCGGTTTCTCGGAGTTTTTTTGTACGTTTGCACGTTTCTTCAACCGAATCAAATGGAAAAAATAAAAACAGGTATCGCTTCTTACGGCCTTTCGGGGCAGGTGTTTCATGCGCCGTTCATTCATGCGCATCCGCAGTTTGAACTTGCGGCCGTTGCGGAACGGAGCAGGGACCTCGCCCGCGCCCGCTATCCGCAGGCGCGTATGGTGCGCCGCTACGACGAACTGCTGGCGCTGGACGATCTGGAACTGATCGTGGTCAATACGCCCGATTCCACGCATTACGAATATGCTCGCAGGGCGCTGGAGGCGGGAAAGCATGTGATTGTGGAAAAGCCTTTTACCCGCACGGTTTCGGAAGGCGAGCGCCTGATTGCCCTGGCCGAAAGGCAGGGGCGTATGCTGGGCGTGTATCAAAACAGGCGCTGGGATGCTGATTACCTGACCGTGAAGGAAATCCTGGAAAAAGGACTTGTTGGGCAGGCCGTTGAGTTTGAATCCACGCTGGCCCGCTACCGCAATTACATTCAGCCCGGCACCTGGAAAGAGCTGGAGGGAGGCTTGATGTATAACCTCGGTTCGCATCTGATTGACCAGAGTGTGGCGCTTTTCGGTATGCCCGAAGCCGTGTTTGCCGACATCGCGATTCTCCGCAGGGGAGGGATGGTGGACGATTATTTCATACTGCATCTGCTGCGTTCGTCCGGCGCTCCGGATGTGCGCATCACGCTGAAAGCCGGCTATCTGATGTGCGAACCCGAACCGCGGTTCGTCCTCCACGGCACGGAAGGCTCGTATGTGAAATACGGCGTGGACCGGCAGGAGGCGCTGCTCAAAAACGGCGCCCTGCCGGAAGGGGCCGACTGGGGCGTGGAGGACGAAACGCAATGGGGATGGCTGCATACCGGAAAGGACGGTCGGCGCAAATATCCCAGCCGGCGAGGGCATTACGGTGAATTTTACGAATCGGTATACCGGCATTTGCGTCAAGGTGTTGCCCTGCCGACGGACGCCCGCAGCGTGCTGCCGGTGATCCGAATCATCGAGGCGGCCTGCGAAAGCAGTCGCCGCGCGGTGGTCGTCCGCCTGACGAATACCTGACTGTGATTATGATTATCTTTTAACAATAGAACAGCAATGAATACATTCGAATTGTGTTGCATCGGCCATATCACGCTGGATAAAGTGGTTACGCCGCAAAGTACCGTCCACATGCCGGGCGGAACCTCCTTTTACGTTTCCAACGCCATCCGTCATTTGCAGGGAATGGATTATCTGTTAGTGACGGCGGTGGGCGCTCCTGAAATGGCCGTGGTCGACGGATTGCGGGCGAACGGCGTCCGGGTTGTCGCCTATCCGAGTGCGCATTCCGTCTGCTTTGAGAATATCTACGGCGAAGACCTGAATAACCGCACGCAGCGCGTATGGGCCAAAGCCGACCCGTTTACCGTCGAGCAACTGAAAGACACGGACGCGAAGATATTCCATCTGGGCGCACTGCTGGCTGACGATTTCCCGCCCGAAACGGTGAAATACCTTGCAGGCAAGGCGCTTGTTTCGGTCGATTCGCAGGGATACCTGCGCGAAGTGCGGGATACGCAGGTCTGTGCCATAGACTGGAAGGGGAAGGAGGAGGTGCTGAAATACGTGCATTTCCTGAAGGCAAACGAACACGAGATGGCCGTGCTGACGGGTTATACCGATGTGCCTTCAGCGGCCGGACGGCTGGCCGGCTGGGGGGTCAGGGAAACGCTGATCACCCTGGGAGACAAAGGATCAATCCTTTATGACGGAAATTTCTTTTACCGGATTCCGGCCTATGAGCCGCATGAAATCGTGGATGCCACCGGATGCGGCGATACCTACATGGCGGGCTACCTGTATCAGCGCGCCAAAGGGGTGGGTATGGAAGAAGCCGGTCGCTTTGCTGCCGCGCTGTCGACCCTGAAGATCGAGCGCTCCGGCCCCGTACAGGCCACTTGCGAAGAGGTGATCCGGTGCATGCAAACCCGCAAACAGCAGTTGCCGGAATGGTGACTTTCGCGCATCTCCGCGCCGTACACGGCAGGGCTTCCGAAACGGTTCAGGGGCTTATCCGTTTCACCGCGCTCCGAAATCAGCGGATGGACAGAAGGCCATCGAACGGGAGCAAATTCCGCATCAGGATGAAACAGGAAAGCAGCGGCAGATAGTCCTTCAAGACCGCGCGAAGCCGTTTCAGCGTTTTGGTCATGTGATATTCCACGCTTTTTACCGACAGTTTCAGTGCGTCGGCAATGTCTCTGTTGGTCTGGTTTCCGTATTTGCTCCGGATAAAGATATCCCGCGATTGCACGGAGAGTGAAGAGAGTGTTTCGTCAATAAGCTGCTGCACTTCATCGGCAAACAGTTTTTCGGGATTGCACGCTTCCATTGTGGCGATGCGGCGGCTCAATTCCCGCTCTGCTCTTTGATGCAGGCAGCTTTCCGCCTCTTCCCGGGTCCGTTTGCGTTGCAGGTGGTTGATACACTTGCTTTTTATTACGGCAAGCACATAGGCCGGAAGATGGTCTTCATGCTGTAGCAGGTGACGGTTTTCCCAGTAATAGGCCAGGCTGTCCATCACGATATCCTCCGCCGTACAGCTGTCCTCCACATACGTTTCGGCCAAACGGATAAACCAACTCCGGCAGTCTCTGTAGAGCCGGTTGAAACGCTGAATATCGGTTGAATCCATCCGAATGCATCTTACCGGTGGATGTCGGCCCAGTTTCTGAAATCTTCAATGGCCCGGTAAAGCACGCCTGCCGAACCGCGAAAAGTGCCTGATCCGGAAGGCGTTCCATCAAGCCGGTACCATTCGAAGAAACCTTTGTTTCGAACCACACGCTCCAGCATCGGTTGCACTTCGTCATACGCTTCCTGCACAAATCCGTGGCGAATCAGCTGCCGGATCATGCGACCTCCAAACCAGGTCCAGTCGCCGCCGTTCTGGTATCCGTAGGGATACATTCCCGCGTTCCGGAAAAAGCCTTCGGGATAGGGCGGATAGATCGTCAGGCCGATGGACGGGGCGCCGGAAGCCTCTACATTGGCCAGCATGGCGCGGTTGGACGCGGCTATTTCCTCTTTCGTGAGCAGACCGGCTTCAATGGCCATGGCCGTCCCGCCATGATAATACACCGCACGTTCGTCGAAATCGGGCGGAAAGGGAGAGCTTTCCAGGTAGACATGCGGTATGAATTTCTGTCTTTCTGCATCCCAGAGATGCGTACGAATGCGGGATTTGATCCGGTCGCGCAGGTCAGCCCAGCGTTTGCGCGCCTCCGGGCGTTCGGTCAGTTCCAGAAAGTGATTTATGGCGATGACAAAGAAGGCGTTGTCATAAACATCCAGACAGCGATGGGAGTCTGCGCCCAGTTCGACGCCCCAGGCATGTTCGGGCTGCACGTCGCCCCAGTCGGCCGTCGTAGCGCCCCACAAAAGCCCGTACCGTTCGTCGTAGCGCTCCTTCAGGAGATACTCCAGGGCCTGTTCGAGGCGCTGCTCCACGGTCTTTCCGTCAATTGTCCACTGCAGGAAATCGCGGTTGCCGCTTTTGGTCACATAACGCCAGACGGCCTGAACGAGCGATGATTCCTGATCGGTTTCGACGGTGTTCTTGTGAGCGGCATAGCGCGGCTCCAGCGCAGCATAGCGATATCGGTAGCCCAGACCCGAACGCGCGGCCTGACGGATGTCGATAAAGCCGTCGACAATATCGCCCGTCGCACCCTGAAAGCGGAAAAAAGTAAGCAGATTGTCCTGTATCAAACTGTCGGGCATGACTTCCATGGCCGCCTCAATAAACGTGTTGTAATCGCGAATCCAGACTTCGCCGTATCCGTCGCCGGCGTTGAAACCGCCCTGAACGACCTCCAGCGCCATGGCCGATACCCGGTCCATCAGCGTATCCCGCAGGATGCGTTCTGCCAGCTGTTTTTCTTCCGTCAGGGAAACTTTCCGTCCACACGAGACGGTCGGCAGCCACAGGGTCAGTAAAAGAAACAGATGCCATTTCATAATTACGCATGTTTCAGTCAGCTGCCTGCGGCTGGTCAAGCTCCTTCAGGATCCGGTTCACGTCTTCTTCCGTCGAATTGAGTTTCGCCTTGCAGATGTTAATCAATAGAGCGGCTCTCTTGACTTTTTCCGCCAGTTCGTCGACCGAGATTTCTTTCCGGTCGATGTCCGAAACAATTCGCTTCAATTCTTCAAATGCTTCGGTGTAGTTTGTCTGTTCATTCATACTGTTTTTTCTTGATGGATGGTTTGTACTGTACTGAGCATGTCACCCTCGAAAACAAAGGTATGCAGCGTGTCGCCCGCCCGCACCCGGGACATGCTTTTCAGGGCTTTGCCTTCGTGAAACGTGATGCTGTAGCCGCGCCTCATGACTTCCCTCGGGTTCAAACTGTTTACGTTTTTTTCCGTGCTGTCCAGCCACACGGACTGTTCGTGAATCAGCGACTGCGACTTGTCCGCGAGCTTTTCACGGAAATGACCGATTCGCTCCCTGTTGTGAAACAGGATGGATTCGGTGGCCGAACGAAACAGTTTCGTTTCCGTTTGAAACTTGAACCGTTCGCGACTGATGATGCGGGTGGACAGGGAAATCAGCTGCTGTTGCATGTTCCTGACCGGCGTGGAAAAATCATGAAACTGCTGTATGAGAAAATTCGCCAGATCGGTTGGCGTGATCAGGTTTCTGTGAGCCACCATTTCAACCACCGTTTCATTTGTAATATGTCCAATCCCCGTCAGGACGGGAAGCGGGAACAGGGCGATTTCCTTTGCCAGCGGGTAACTGTTGTAGGCCGAAAGCCCGACCTCTCCGCCTCCGCCGCGTATGATGGCTACCGCGTCGAAATGATGCATGACTTTCCGGATACGGTTCAGCTGGGCGGAAATGGAACGGATGATTTTTTCACCCTGAAGCAGCGAAGGAAACAGCAAATGGAAAAAACGGTATCCCCAGGCATTTCCGTCGATTTTACCCAGAAAATCTTTGTAGCCTTTGCTTGTTTCTACCGAAACAATGGCGATCCGCTGCGGCAGCACGGGCAGTTTGAGCAGCTTGTTCCGTTCGAAAATCCCTTCTTCCTTCAGCCGCCGGAGGGTTTCCTGCTTTTCCCTTTCCAGATCGCCCAGCGTATACCCCAGGTCAATGTCCATGATATGCAACGTGAGTCCATGACTGGAGTCGAAGGAAATCCTGGCAAGAAACAAAATCTTGATACCGTCTTTCAGTGGTTCGTTCAGCGTTTTGCGAAAGAGGGCGTCAATCCTGCGGTAGTCGTCCTTCCACAGTACCGCCCGCATCTGGGCAATGGTTGTCCCGTTCTGTTTTTCGACCAGGTCGGGATAGCAATGGCCCGAATGTTTGTAAAAGTTTAACCTGTTCATCTCTGCTTTGACCCAGAAAGAACTTTTATATCTACCGGCAAGTGTTTTCCGAATGCTTTTCATGACCTCCAGCAAAGAAAACACCTGTCTGTTCATTATATTTTCCGACATAGATTCATCCAAATAAATATGTTACGGGACAAAATTATGGAAAAGATTCCGGATTTTCAAATTCGGGACGGTATGGAAGCATCTGTTCATAATAAGCATCTGTACGGCATGCCGGTTCTGCAAGTGCCGCGCGAAGGATCATAAGGACTGACTGGTTATGCTTATGGCAGATATCTCCATTGCTGTTTGCCTGGCGCGCGGGTCTGTGTTTTATCGCTTTTGAGTATAATCATTTTTTTGTACATTTGCGCCGCCCGAAAAAAAGATTCGAAAACGAACGTGAACAAATAAACAGACATTATGTTGAAATCAGGAATATACATGCAGCTTGCACCGGTTCTCTTTGGTCGGGGCGTGCTGGCACAGGCCGGCGAAAAGACAGGGGAAACCGGTATAACAAATGCTTTGCTCGTTACAGACCGGACTGTTTTGCAACTGGGATGGGCCGACCGGCTGGCGTCGTATCTGAAGGCAGCGGGTATCTCCGTGACGCTGTGGGCGGAGGTGGAAACGGACACGCCCGAACATACGGTGAGAGCGGCAGCCGCTCTTGCACGCGACAGGCAAGCGGACGGCGTGGTGGCCATCGGGGGCGGAAGCACGCTGGATACGGCCAAGGCCGTTTCCGTCATCGCGTCCTGCGGCGAGGCCATCCTGCAGGAGATTCCGGCCTTTCTCTCCGGGCAGAAACGCTATCCGGCGAAGCCTCTCCCTGCGGTCTTGATTCCGACGACCTCCGGCACCGGTTCGGAAGTTACTTTTGTTGCGGTGATCAGTTCGGAGACGCTGAACTGCAAAATCGGACTGCCGTGTCCGCCGGCTTACGCCATCCTTGACCCGCTTCTCACGGTCACCATGCCGCCTCTTGTCACGGCTTTTACCGGTATGGATGCCTTTTCCCATGCCTGCGAAGCCCTGACGGAACGGAAAAACACCCCTCATTCCGATCTGCTGTCGTATGAAGCCATCCGCTTAGTCAGTCGGTGGTTGCCGACAGCCGTCAGAGACGGGAATAACCTGGAGGCGCGGGAACACCTGGCGCTGGCCAGTAACTATGCCGGCATCGCCTTTAACGAGTCCGGCGTTCATCTGGGACATTCCGTCGCACACGCCCTCGGACATGCATATCATCTCCCGCATGGTATCTGCTGTGCGCTGGTCACGCCGGCCATCGTAGAATTTACTGCAAAAACGCACCCGGATAAAATCAAACGCATGGGTGAAGCGATGGGTTCATCCGTTCATACGGACGACCCGGCGGAAATCGGACGTCAAGTGGCCGGGCATGTCAGGACGCTGCTCCGGCAAACCGGCATCCCTTCCCTTGCAGCGCAGGGTTATGCACGGGAGCAAATCTTGGCCGTAAAACCGTCGGTATACGGCGAACCTCTGAGCATGGCCTGCGACGGAACCGTCACGGAACAGGACGTGGAAGACGTGCTGGCAGGCATGTACGACCATTACCGGGATGAATGCTGCCTCCTCGACGGCCTTTCAGACAGCGATTGTGGTTGAGTATCGCCGACCCAATGTCGTCAAGTGGAGCAAAACCGGATGATATCGATTGATTTTTGCAGGATTTTTTTACAGAGTCGGCAAAAATGCCCGAATTGACAGATGATGACAGGCCGTCGCGCAGCACTTGCGACAGGCAGACATTTCACAAAATGAGTGTTGATATAAAAAGAGAAACCTGTAAACAAAAGTTGTTTACAGGTTGTCTCGTCTGCTGACTATCATAAATATTCCCGGAAAATGCTTCCTGTCACCTTACTCTTTCAGATAGACGGAAAGCATCCAGACTTTCTTCTCAAAACTTTTGATCCCGTGGGTCGCCAAAGAGGTAGTACTGTGATCGCCGGCCTGACGGGCTACGGCAAAAAGCTCGCGCAGAGAACCGATCAGATACTGAAGGGTGGCTAAGACATGATTCCCGCCTTCGCGCCAGTCGGATACGCCGGATATTTCCGTCACGCCCGTCTGTTTCAGATATTCGGAAAAGCTATTGGCCGGAACACCACCCAGTATGACAATCCGTTCGGCGACTTCGTCAATCTTTTCCGCAAATTCGTTGTAATATTCTTCATATAATCCGTGCAACTCATAGAATTTGTCACCCCGAATATTCCAGTGGAGACCCCTCAGGTTGGTATAAAAAACCTGATAATCCGCTAAAAGCGTATTCAACTTGGCAATTACCGGAGAAATTGCATTCACTCCCAATCCTACATTATTTATTGTATTCATATACATTTATTTTTATTGTTCATACATTTGGTTGCTCTAATTTGACGCAAAGCTACAACAAACAAATCCATAAATCAAATCAATAATAATGATGGCTAAATCCTTTTTTTTGATGTGCCGGAGAAAAATAGATTGATCCAAGAACGAATCAGACATTGACAGCCTGTGCACCATAGTCATCAAGCGCCTTGATCAACGATTCGAGTTCCGCCCGAACTTTTTTCAACCGACTCAGCATCGCAGCCTGATCGGCAATCGCTTTTTTATTCGCCAGCGTTTTCCTGGCGCCTTCCAGCGTCATGCCCTCCACCTTCACCAGTTGATAAATCAGTTCGAGGATTTGCAGGTCTTCTTCCGAGTAAAAGCGTGTACCCTTTTTATTTCTCCGGGGTGCGATTTCGTCAAATTCCTTTTCCCAATAGCGCAGGGTGGATTCGTTTACAGGACATCGCAGCACCGCTTCCCGGATCGAGTAATATTGTTTTGAATTTCCCATACGTCCAATATTTAATCCATAACCTGACCATGATTCTCGGCCAACTGAATCATATTGTCGTATTCTTCAGGCCCCAGATCCTTGTAATAATATTTGGCCGGATTATCCGGCCGGTTGCGCAGCAAGACCTCATAATGCAAATGCGGCCCCGTTGATTTGCCTGTGTTGCCGACTTTGCCGATTACTTCTCCACGCGTCACTTTCTGTCCCACCTTTACCAGATTTTTTGACTGATGGGCGTAAAGCGTCTTGAAATCGAAACCATGGTCGATGATGATGCAGTTTCCGTAGGCCTGCTTCCAATCCGAATAGATGACCGTGCCATCGCCTGTAGCGTAAATATCCGTCCCGACAGGCGCCGAAAAATCCATCCCCGAATGAAAACGTAGCGTGCGGTAAATCGGATCAATACGCATTCCATAACCGGAAGCCATGTGTTTCAGATGTTTGTTGGAGACGGGCTGGATAGCCGGCACGCATTGACTGCGCTTTTCCAGGTCTTTACCCATGGCGAAGAGTTCTTCCAGTGAATTGGACTGGATGTACAACTGCTTCGACAGCATATCCATCTTTTTGGTCGTTTCCATCACTAATGCCGAGTTGGAGAGATTCATCAGATAAGCATAGCGATTGGTTCCGCCAAAGCCTGATTTCCGCACGGATTCGGGGATGTTGCGCGCCTGAAAGATGACGCGGTAAAGATTTTCATCGCGCTGCTGGATGTCATCCAAAACGCTCAACGCTTCATCAAGCCGGCGCGAGAGGATGTCATACTGCGTCTGCAACAAACTGTTTTCCTTTTTCAGCAACACCTCTACCGGTGAACGGAAACAGTGCATGGAGATAAAAAAAACGGCGCCTCCGATGAGGATACCGGAACTCAGGTGTTTCAAAACGGCAAAAAAACGGTCTTTCGCCGATGGATAAACACGCTCGTAAGTAAGCGTATTCGGATTATATAAGTAATATAGCTTTCGTGTTCTAAACAATCCCATTTGCGTTATTCTATCAAAAGTGGATTGCAAATATAATTATTTGCCGTACTTTTGCAAAATGATTTTTACTTTTTAACCGGCAGTTACACATTGTATTTTATGTTATCAGCAAAGGAAATTCGCGAATCGTTCAAATCGTTTTTCGCTTCAAGAGGGCACCGCATTGTACCTTCGGCCCCGATGGTGGTAAAGGGCGACCCTACGCTCATGTTCACCAATGCGGGTATGAACCAGTTCAAAGACGTTATTTTAGGGAATGTCCCCATCACTTATCCGCGCGTGGCGGACTCGCAGAAATGCTTGCGCGTGAGCGGTAAGCACAACGACCTTGAGGAAGTCGGGCACGATACGTATCATCACACGATGTTCGAAATGCTCGGCAACTGGTCGTTCGGCGATTATTTCAAGAAGGAAGCCATTCAGTGGGCATGGGAATATTTGGTGGATACGCTGCATCTTGATGCTGCCCGGCTCTACGCCACCGTATTTGAGGGCAGTCCAGCCGAAAACCTCGCCCGCGACGAAGAGGCAGCCGGCTATTGGGCACAGTATCTGCCGCCCGACCACATTCTGAACGGCAACCGCCACGACAACTTCTGGGAAATGGGTGATACGGGGCCTTGCGGTCCCTGTTCGGAAATCCATATCGACCTCCGTTCCGGGTCCGAATATGCAGCGGTGCCGGGTGCGTCTCTGGTAAATCGGGATCATCCGCAGGTAATTGAAATCTGGAATCTTGTTTTCATGCAGTACAACCGCAAGGCCGACAGGTCGCTTGAGCCGTTGCCTGCACACGTGATTGATACCGGGATGGGCTTTGAGCGGCTGTGCATGGCTTTGCAGGGGAAGACGTCGAACTACGATACCGACATCTTTCAGCCTCTCATTCAGGCCATCGCACGGATGAGCGGCGTCTCCTGCGGCACGGACAGGCAGAAGGACGTCGCCATGCGTGTTATCGCCGACCATATCCGTACCATTGCCTTCTCCATTACCGACGGACAGTTGCCTTCCAATGCCAAGGCCGGTTATGTGATTCGCCGCATTCTCCGCCGCGCCGTACGCTACGGCTATACGTTCCTCGGCCGCAGGGAAGCGTTTATGTACAAACTCCTGCCTACCCTGATTGAAACCATGGGCGATGCCTACCCCGAACTGGTTGCTCAGCAAAGGTTAATCGGCAAGGTGATGAAGGAAGAGGAAGATTCGTTCCTGCACACGCTTGAGACGGGTATTCGCCTGCTGGACCGGAAAATGGAAGAGGTGCGTACCGCCGAAAAGCATATTTTGAGTGGGGTGGACGCCTTCACGCTGTATGACACCTACGGTTTCCCACTGGATTTGACGGAACTCATTCTGCGCGAGAACGGCATGGAGGTTGACTTGAACGAGTTTCAGCAGGAGATGCGGAAGCAAAAGGAACGCGCCCGAAATGCAGCTACTGTGGAAACGGGCGACTGGGTGGTGCTGAAAAACGGAGAAACGCAATTTGTCGGCTACGACGTGTTTGAATGCGACGCGGAGATTCTGCGTTACCGTAAGATCAAACAGAAGAATCGGGAACTCTACCAGATCGTGCTGGACAAAACGCCGTTCTATGCAGAGATGGGAGGACAGGTGGGCGACTGCGGCCGACTGGTGTCGGAGAATGAAGTCATCCATATCCTCGACACCAAACGCGAAAACAACCTGCCGGTGCACCTGACCGAACGCCTGCCGGACCATATGACGGTGTCGTTCACGGCACAGGTCGATATCTGCAAGCGTATCCGTTGCGAGTGCAACCATACGGGTACCCATTTGTTGCATGAGGCCCTGCGCGAGGTGCTGGGTACCCATGTCGAACAGAAGGGATCGTATGTTTCTCCCGACATTTTGCGCTTTGACTTTTCCCACTACCGGAAAGTGACGAACGAGGAACTGCGGCAGGTCGAACGCCTGGTCAACGGACGCATCCGCGCCAACGTACCGATTGATGAATACCGCGGCATTCCGATGGCCCGTGCCCGTGAAATGGGTGCGATGGCGCTGTTCGGCGAGAAATATGGCGACGAGGTGCGGGTGGTCAGGTTCGGCACCTCCGTGGAGTTGTGCGGTGGGACGCATATCCCGTCGACCGGGCAAATCGGTTTGCTCTGCATTGTGAACGAAAGTTCGATTGCCGCCGGCATACGGCGTATCGAAGCCGTCACGGCCGAGGGCGCCGAGAATTACCTGTATCACCTGCAAGATATAATCCGCGAGTTGCACGCACTGATGAATCACGAACCCAACCTGACGCAGACTATCCGCAAGGCCGTAGAGGAAAATGCCGAACTGAAAAAGCAACTGACCGTCTATATGAAGGAAAAAACAGCGCTGCTGAAGGCTAAACTGCTGGAGAATGCCGAAGAACGTAATGGCGTAAAAGTGATTCGTTATCGCGGCGAGGGAAACACGGATATGTTCAAAGACATGGCTTTTCAAATGAAAGGCGGGATTCCGGGGAAAGTTTGTTTTGTGGCAGGCATCGAAGATCGGGGGAAATGCCTGCTGATGGTCATGTTTAGCGAAGAATTGGTGGCCGGCGGACTGAATGCGTCTGAGCTGGTGAAAGCGGCGGCTATACACATACAGGGCGGCGGCGGCGGCCAACCGCATTTCGCCACGGCCGGCGGCAAACATCCGGACGGGCTGAACGCCGCCATAGAAACCGTGCTGGAAATGGCCGGACTGAAATAGAACCGTAATATAAGCGAAAAGATTCCGATGGTTAAACAGCACATAACGATTGTCCGTGACCTGACGGCCGAGTTACAGATCTTTCTGGCCGCCGCGGGGTATGACCGGATATTTGTGCTTACGGACGTTCATACGCGGGAGAAATGCTATCCGCGTATACGTGAAATCCCTGCACTGAAAGAAGCATATCCGATTACCGTCCAAGCCGGCGACATGCACAAGGATCTGTCGCAGGCGGTTCGGATATGGGAGATTCTCGTGCGCGAGGGAGCATCACGCAATTCCCTGCTGATGAATTTGGGCGGAGGAATGGTAAGCGATCTGGGCGGTTTTGCCGGGGCCACCTTCAAGCGCGGCATCCATACGCTCAACCTCCCGACCACCTTGATGGCGGCTGTTGACGCCGCTACGGGCGGCAAGACCGGCATCAACTTCTGCGGCCTGAAAAACGAAATCGGCGCCTTTCACCTGCCCGACGCCGTCCTGATAGATTGCACCTTCCTGCGTACGCTCGATCGCGACAACTTCCTCTCCGGCTATGCCGAAATGATTAAGCACGGGTTGCTCGATTCGATCGAAAACTGGCGCAGTGTCATCACCTTCGAACCCTGTGCCGATCCGCTTGACATGGATGCCCTCAGCCGGCTGGTGGCCGCATCGGTGGCCGTGAAGGAACGCATCGTCGCGGAAGACCCGAAGGAACGGGGCCTTCGCAAGGCGCTTAATCTGGGACACACCGTCGGACATGCGTTCGAAAGTCTGTCGTTCGATCGGCAGCGTCCCGTCGCGCACGGTCACGCTGTCGCTGCCGGTCTGGTCTGTGAGCTGTATCTTTCGCACAAATGCTGTGACTTCTCTGTGGATACGATGCGCCAAACCATCCGGTTTATCAGAGAATATTATCCCCCATTCATTTTCGGCTGCGACGAATACGAAACGCTCTACGAACGGATGACGCATGACAAGAAAAATGAAAACGGGCAAATCCTCTTTACCCTGCTGGCCGGTATCGGCGAAGTACGCATCAACAGCACCGCCGAAAAGGAGACGGTCTTCGAATCGCTTGACTTCTATCGGGAGACCTGCCGGTAATAAAAATCCGGCCTCTCCTTCGGCGATGGAATTACGGTAAAGAAAAAATACTTGCGGGAAAATTCGGGAAATACAAATTTTTGCGGTAATTTTGCAGCGCAATCAAAATAAAGCGGCCTATTTCGGGAAAGCAATGCCGCCGAACAGCTAAAGCAAGAGTTTCCATTACTTTGCATTTTTAAAATTGTTCTTGCCCCGCACAGCCGGAAGTTGTGTGGGGCATTTTTTGTTCCTCTCTCCCGTTTCCAAAGTCCCGGCTTTGTCCCTGAATTTTAAACTTTCAACAGGAACGCCTTGCCGACAATCAACAGATACCTCCATCGGCTGAAAGCCGTAATCTTCTTCACCTTCACGCAGACGCCAAACATTAAGGGATGAAAAATCAATAGCATAGAACAACCCCTCATGTTGGACAGGCAACGATAAAACCTCATTTATACCTGATTCAAAAACAGGAAAACAACTTCAGCAGCCCGAAGATGGCACGTACCCGATTACTTCATTTCCCCATTAACAGTCTGTTTCCGGTTAATAAGGTAATAAGGTCATGGGTTGCCGGTTTATTACGGCTGAGATTGTTTTGCAGGGAAAATCAGGTGAAAAAGAGGTTTGTCGGTTACATCTTATTCATTTTTCATCGCCAAAGACTGGGAACCGGTCGGCGAAAACCATTCTCGGTACTTGACTCTCAGCGCTTAACTCTTAACTTTTCGGCGCATTGATGATTGCGTTCAGGCGTTCGATTTCCTGCCGTTGGCGTTCCACTTCGCGCACTTGAGCTTCAAACGCTTCGTGATGCTGACGGTTGAGAGCCGCGGCGAGGTTCGTCGTTCACGTGTCTGAGGAACGCCGCTTTGATGGTGAACTGTTTGCCGTGCGAACCTTTTTATATAT
>JAISMO010000107.1 GCA_031276675.1 Tannerella sp. | reverse complement strand
ACGGTAAAATGATTTTGAACGATACCGGAAACATTGCACAACAATGTTGGTTGGACATACCACAACATTTTCCCAATGTGGAATTGCATGAATATGTTGTGATGCCAAACCATATTCATGGCATCGTCGAATTGACGGAAACGGTTGTGGTGGACGAATGTAAGGGCGAAAAATTTTTCGCCCCTACGACCCAACGACCGCGTGGAACCTCCCGAACAATCGGTTCAATTATTCGTGGATTCAAAATAGGCGTCACAAAACAATTGGGTGGTTCAATTTGGCAACGCAATTATTACGAACACATTATTCGAAATGAACAGGCATATCAAAACATATACAATTATATCATTCACAATCCTGAAACATGGCGGAATGATAAATTTTTTTCCGAATGACATTTGGACATTCTACATAATCACCGACAAAAAATCGAAAACGGTAAAATGATTTTGAACAACGCCGGAAACATTGCACAACAATGTTGGCTGGACATACCACAACATTTCCCCCATGTGGAATTGCACGAATATGTTGTGATGCCAAACCATATTCATGGCATCGTCGAAATCATCCGTGCCGTCGCCGTCGTAGGGGCGGGGTCTGCCCGCCCTTCCGAATCCAATCCCGACAATTTCCGCCTCGACAATTCGGAATTTCGTCCTGATAATCGGGGAATTAATATGGGGGAAATTAATATGGGGCGGGCAAACCCCGCCCCTACGATCACCCCAACGTTGGGCAATATAATCGGATATTTCAAATATCAAACCACGAAAAAATCGATTTACCCGATAAATTATGGCAACGCAATTCTTCCACAATCAATTTCACGATATTTTAGCTGTATTGATTCACTCCCAGGTCACACCAGGTTCTTTTTTGCTGCCGGTTGAGACGGAGGTGCTCGAAGTTTTTTTCCCTGTGCTGCATGTGAAGGTCGTCATGCCACAAATGGTATGCGATGGCCGAGAACTTGAGATGCCGTTTGGCCGTGCCGCGGTTTATCATCCTGTCGGCAAAGTCGTAGTCTTCACCGCCCCAGCCTTCAAAAAATTCATCGTAGCCGTTGACGGCCAGGCAGTCCTTTTTCCAGAAGGACATGTTGCATCCCAGGGCGATGCGTTTTTTTTGATAGCATGAGGCCAGGCGGCGGCTTAGCGGAATGCAGCGAATCGCATTGGTCCGGCGGATCAGTCCGGGCGTAAGGAAATGAATGTGCGGCAGGGTTCGGGAACGGCAGAGTGTGTCGGTCAGCTTGCTGTTCAGGTTGACCCGCCCCCCTTTCAGGAAACAGCCCGGCCGGGCAAAAGAAAGATGGTCTTCCACGAATCGGCGGTGCAGGATCAGGTCGCCGTCGATTTCGATGATGTATTCGCCGCATGAACGGGCGATGGTTCTGTTTCTGCATTTGGCCAGCCGGAAGCCTCTGTCTTCCTGCCATACGTGCACGAGCGGAACGGGGAAGTTCCGCTTCATTTCTTCGATCAGTCTGAGGGTTTCTTCGCCCGAACCGTCGTCGCCGACGAGCACCTCGCCGGGCAGGACGGTTTGTTTGGCAATGCTCTGCAGGCAGAGGCTCAGCGCTGCCGGGCGGTTATAGGTGGAAACGATCATCGAGGCAGCCTGTACAGGTTTCATGCTGTTCATCTTACTGTTTAGAATAATAAAAAAATTCCTCCCGTTTTTGTTCAAATGATGATACGGAAACAGCTGCCTTTCTCGGGTTCGGACTGTACCGAAATGACTCCGCCGTGCAGCAAAACGATTTGTCGGCAGATGCTTAGCCCGATCCCCGAGCCGGAGGTTTTGGTGGTGAAGAAGGGTACGAAGATTCGGTCCATGACTTCCGGCAGGATGCCTTCGCCCTGATCGGTCACGCTGATCAGGGTGCGCTGATAGTCGTTGCGTGCAACGTAGACTTCCACCTTTGCCCTGTGCGAGGACGGCGGCGAGGCTTCACAGGCATTTTTGATGAGGTTGATAAGCACCTGTTCCATCAATCCGCGGTCGGCTTCCATGAACAGGTCTTCGGGTTCGATGCGGTAGACGAACTCATAACCGCCGGCCTTCAGCAGACGGCTGATGTCAACCACCCATTCGCGGGCGGAAAACCGGGATTTGACCGGCTGGGGAATGTGCGTCAGTTTCTTGTAGTTATTCACAAAGTTGACCAGCCCCTTGCTTCGGCGGAAGATGGTCTGCATGGCGCGGCTCATCATTTCGCGGTTTTCTTCGTTCTGTTCCGAAAACGTTTCCGACAGGGAGATGATCGGCGTCAGTGAATTCATGATTTCATGCGTCAGTACGCGAATCAGTTTCCGCCAGGCGTCGCTTTCGCTTTCGTCGAGGACGGACTGGATGTTCTTGAAGCTGATCAGCCTCAGCGTTCTCCCGCCGACGGTGAAATAAAGGGCGGTGACTGCCATCCGGCGGATTAACCGATAGCGTTCGACCTGAATGATTTTCGTCTCGCCGGGCGTCAGTCTGTTCAGCATGGCCGGCAGTTCCGGCGAGACCAGTCCCAGATCGGCCAGCTTTCGCGGTTGCGGATTGCCGAACACGTCCAGCGCCGCCTTGTTGATCCAGGTGATGCGATCCTGTCTGTCTGCCACCAGCAGGCCGAAATCAATCCGGTTCAGCAGCATGTCATAGAAGGTATGTTCGGTCTCCTTTTGTTGCAGTTTCCGGTTGAACGTGGCAACCGCATCTTCCATATCAGGGAGCAGTTCGGGCGCCAGCCCCTTGCCGGCAAAACTTCTGAAAGAGACATTAAATTCCGAATAGCGAATGGCATCTATCAGCCGTCGCACGTCTATCACGGTTCGTTGCTGAAAACGGTACAGACGACAGCATTGATTTGCCAGCACCGCCAGACACAGCACCCCCGGCGCGTACCACCGGAGGGCCAGGCAGCACCCCGTGGCGACGGCCGACAAGACCGTCGCGAAAATCAGGACAAGCAGCCGAAATTCATGCCTTTTTATCATTTGATTTTCCTGTACAGCGCGTAGCGGGAAATACCCAGCAGGTCGGCGGCTCTGTTCATGTTTCCCTCGCTGCGTTTCAGCGCTTTTTCGATGGTTTCACGTTCCACCTCTTCGAGATTCAGGTTTTCGTTCTCTCTTTTCCTTTCGTGCGCCTGCAGCATGATGCTTCCGGCTTTCAGCGTTCTGTCGGACGAGAGAATCACCGCGCGTTCCATCACGTTCTGCAACTCCCGGACATTGCCCGGCCAGTGATAATTCATGATCTTGTGCCGGGCTTCGGCCGACAGGCCGGTGATTTCCTTCCGGTAGCGGTGGGCGAACCTTTTCAGGAAGAATCCGGCCAGCAGGATGACGTCTTCGCCACGTTCACGCAAGGGCGGTATCCTGATTTCGATCGTGTTGATGCGATACAGCAGGTCCTGCCGGAACTCGCCCCTGACAACGGCTTCGTATATGTCCAGATTGGTGGCGCAGATATACCGGACGTCTATCGGAATGACACGGGTGGAACCCAGACGCGAAATTTCCTTTTTCTCGATGGCGGTAAGCAGTTTGGCCTGCATCGGCAGGCTCAGGTTGCCCGTCTCGTTCAGGAAAAGCGTTCCGCCCGAAGCGATTTCCATGCGTCCCGCCTTGTCGGTTTTGGCATCGGTGAACGCGCCTTTTTCATAGCCGAACAGTTCGCTCTCAAACAGCGTTTCGGGGATGGCGCCCAGGTCGATGGTTGTAAAAATCTTTTCCTTCCGCGGCGAATGTCGGAAAATGAAATGGGCAATCAGGTCTTTTCCGGTACCGTTTTCTCCGAGTATCAGGATGTTTGCCTCCGTTTCGGACAGCTTTTCAACCAGAGAGAAGATTTCCCGCATCGGTTCGGATTCGCCGATGATCTCCGGACAGGACAACCGGCTCAGCGATTGAACCTGAATCTTGAGATTTTCGACCTCCTCGCGCGATTCCTTGAGCTTCAGCGCCGAGGAAATGGTAGCCAGCAGTTTTTCCCTTTCCCAGGGTTTGGAGATGAAGTCGGTAGCGCCCGCCTTGATGGCCTGCACCGCTTTGCCCGTGTCGGCATACGCCGTCATGAAGATCACGACGGCCTGCGGGTCTTCTGCCAGAATCTTTTTCAGCCAGAAAAAACCCTCGTTTCCGCTGACCACGTCTTTGCGGAAATTCATGTCCAGCAGAATCAAATCCGGGCGGAAGGTCTGCATGTAATGGGTAATCTTTTCCGGGTTCACGCTTACCTTTACTTTTTCCGTATAAGGCAGCAGCAGGGTGTTCAACGCAAAGAGTACATCCTCGTTGTCGTCGATAATCAGTATTTTTCCTTTTTTTTCCATGAGCTGTTACGGAAACGCATGGGAGCGAGCGTTCCGCCTCACCCCCATACGCCGAATCCGGTCATTCATCATTCGTCACGGCTGGTCTGTCATGTCAAATTCGAGCAGGCCGCCGTTTATGAGGTCGTCATACTTGAGCGTCTTTCCGGTGACGGGCTGTCCGTTCAGCCGGATGGCTCGAACATACTTGTTTGCCCGGGACAGGTTGTGGGCCTTGACCGTAAACCGTTTATCGCCGGGAAGTGTCAGCGTCACCTGTTTGATTTGCGGCGCTCCCAGCACGTATTCGCCCCCTGCCGGGTCAACCGGATAGAAGCCCATGCCGGAAAAGATATACCAGGCCGACATCTGCCCGCAGTCGTCGTTGCCGCACAAGCCGTCGCGCGTGGGCAGATAAAACCGGTCAAACACTTCGCGGACGATTTCCGCCGTCCGGTCCGGCCGGTCGGCATAGGGATAGATATAGGCGATATGATGGCTCGGTTCGTTGCCGTGCGCATAGAGTCCGATCAGGCCGGTCACGTCGGGCACGGCCACCATCCCCGGAAGTTCGTCCGGATTGATGAAAAACAGGGAATCCAGCTTGGTGACAAAAGCCTCCTTCGAGCCGAAGAGCGCAATCAGTCCCGGCAAATCATGCTGGACATGCCATGTCCATTGCCATGCGTTACCCTCCGTATAGTCGCCGCCTTCCGATTCGCTGGTCAGCGCGAAGGAATGAAACGGCGTGCGCCAGCGGCCCTCGGAATCGCGACCGCGTACCAGCATGACGGACGGATCGTAGAGATTCTTATAGAATCCCGCCCGTTTCATAAAGAACGCATAGTCTTCTTCCCGGCCCAGCGCCCTGGCCATCAGCGCCACGCAATAGTCGTCGTAGCCGGATTCCAGCGTGCGCGAAACGGATTCCACCTCGCTCGAGTCAAAGGGGAAGTAGCCGTAGCGGTCATAATGCGACCAGTCGGCTTTCCGGTGTTCGGTCGTTTGCGCATGTTTGATGGCTTCGTAGGCCGTTTGCGGATCGAAAGAGGTGTCGCCCCTGAGATAGGCGTCCACAATCACCGGGATGGCGTGGTTGCCGATCATGCACCACGTTTCGCACAGGCCGTATTCGTTGGTGGGCAGCAGGCCGGTTTGCCTGTGGCGTTCGAGCATGGAGTTGACAAACCGGCTGTTTTCCTTCGGAAACATCAGGCTCAGGAACGGATGCAGCGCCCGGTAGGTGTCCCAGAGCGAGAAATTGGTATACAGGTCGCCGCCGTCGCTCCGGTGCAGCTGCCCGTCCCAGCCGTAATACTGCCCGTCGACGTCCGTCACCAGGTTGGGCATCAGCAGGGCATGATACATGGAGGTGTAGAAGGCCGTCAGCTGGTCGGCGTTCAGCGGTTCAATCTCGATTTTGGTCAGATACGCGTTCCACGTTGCATCAGCTTGCTGCCTGACTGCGTCGAAGTCCCAGTCCGGGAGTTCCGTCGCCAGGTTTTTCAGTGCGCCCTCCACGCCGGTGGTCGAGAGGGCCACCTTCAGCAGGATCGTTTCCTGCCGCTCTGCCGTCCCGAAAGCCAGGTGCATCTTGGTGTTTTTGCCTTCCACCGTGCGGCTTTCGGACACTTCGCCGTCTTTTTGGACCGTTGTTTTCTCAAACGGTTTCGAGCAGCGTGCGGCAAAATAATAGCCATGGTCGCGTGTGAAACCCCTGGACTTGCGCACGCCTACGAGCGTTGAATCGTCGACGGCCCGTATAAAGCTTTCACAGGTTTCGTCGCCGATACCGTGTTCCATGTCGAAGAGAATCCCCGCCTGCTGGCCGGCCGGAAAATGATAGCGGTGGAAACCCACGCGCGGCGTGAGCGTCATTTCCGCCGTAATGCCGTAATCGTCCAGGAAGGTTTTGTAATAACCTGCCTGCGCCGTTTCGCTGGCCTGCTGGAAGCGGGAGCGGTAGCCGGCGTCGGGATTGTCCTCCGTTCCGGGATCGAAGCGGACGTCGCCCGTAACGGGCATAACCAGGATATCCCCCATTTCGGAGGCGCCCGTACCGCTCAGGTGCGTATGCGAAAAGCCCATCACCGAACGGTCGGCATCATAATAGCCCGAGCAGTGCTCCCAGCCTTTCGTACCCGTGTCCGGGCCGACCTGCACCATCGAAAACGGCAGCGATGCCGAGGGATGCGTATGTCCCACATAGGCTGTCCCGATAAAGGGATTGACATGCCCGGTCAGCGATTCCCGCTCCCGCGCCTGCCGTTTGTCTTCCGAACCGCCGGAAGAACAGGCTGCCAGCATGGCAACCCATACAATACAATCATACTTTTTCATCTGATATGTCTATTTAATATTACTGTTTTTGTGTTCAATTCAGTCTTTTCCGGCAGAAATATCCGGAGATGCGGCAAAAATACAATAAAAATAACGAACCCGGAAACAGAATATCTTCCTGAGCATCATTTTTAAAATGGCGCCGTTTTTGCGTGTGAGACCGTTTCGGTGATCGGCGGTCAGTGATCAGTGATTGGCGGATGGCGGCCGGTGTTTTCCGGAACAGAATCCGGACCGGATCGGGGAGAAAAACGGAAAAACGCTGCTGCCGATCGGCAATTCCCTGAAAATGGACGGATTTATACTTCTGTCCATGGACAGATCCATAAAAACGGACGAATTCATACTTCTGTCCATGGACAGAAGCATGAAAACAAAAATAAACCTGTTTCCGCCTGTCCGAAAAGTGACGCGGCGGGCGTGGTCGCACCTGCCGTGTCAGAACGGATACCCGACGGCGATATGAAATCCGAAACCTTCGCGCCGCGTTTTGTTAAAATAACCGTTTTTGCCCGTATCGTAGGGCACGTGCAGGGCGATACCCGCGTCGAAACGGATGACCAGTACCTCAAAATTGTAACGGATACCGGCGCCGGCGCCGACTGCCACATCGTTCAGGAAGTGACGCCATGCGAGGGCGCCGTCGGAACGTCCCTCCCCGCCTTCGTCGCGGAGCAGCCAGACATTGCCCGCGTCCAGAAACAGGGCGCCTTCCAGATCGCCGACCAGGCGGAAACGGTATTCCAGATTTCCTTCCAGTTTTATATCGCCGGTATGGTCGAGATTGTCCAGGCGGCGGTCCCCGTCCGGAAGGGAACGTCCCGGCCCGATGGAACGGATGGCGAATGCCCGGATGCTGTTTGCTCCGCCCACGTAGAACTGTTCGCTGTAGGGCGAGACCGTCGAATTGCCGTAGCTCCAGATCGCGCCGCCGGCGATTCGGATGACCAGGTTGTGGTTGCGGTTCAGCACGTGATGGTAGCGCAGTTCGCTCGTCAGTTTCAGGAACTGGGAAAAGGGGTTTCCCAGCAGATTTTTAGGCGCTCCGAATCCTTTTCCGGCCAGTGCGTAGGCCGACGACAGGAGATTGCCCGATTCGGTGACGGAGAATTGCCACCAGGTGGTGTGCCGCTCCTGCCTCACCGGTGCGTTGTCCAGCGTGTAGGTGTAGCTGACGGCGGGAATGAACTGGTTGCGGAGGCTCCGGAACAGGGCGCGATTGTTTCCGGCAATGCTGTCGAAACGTGCGGTCGTTCTTTCCAGCCGGTTGAATGAAAGCCGGAAGGGCGTAAACGAATGGTGACGGATGGGGTTGGGGTTGAAGTCATACGCTGCGCTTCCGCCGAAGGAGAGGATG
This sequence comes from Tannerella sp., assembly GCA_031276675.1. Taxonomy (GTDB): domain Bacteria; phylum Bacteroidota; class Bacteroidia; order Bacteroidales; family Tannerellaceae; genus Tannerella. The sequence goes on along the minus strand of JAISMO010000107.1, from coordinate 7,145 downwards.
CGGAAGAAATCGGCCCGGTTCAGGCGGCCGGCATAGAGCTGAAAGGTTGTGGAGGAAGGGAAGTCGTAGGTGCGCCTGAAAAAGTCGGGGAGCAGCACGCGCGGGAAGACGAGCGTGCCGGTGGCGCCGTATTCATAATTGTCCGTCAGGGAGCCGGAAGACCTGCCCGTCAGCCATTCGTAGGTTCCGTTGAGGCTGACGCCCAGCGATTCGCCTCTGCCGAACAGGTTGTTTTTTGTCAGGGAAAATGTTGCGCCCGGACCGATGCGCCTGTTGCTGTTGGCGGCGAAGTTGATTTCCGTTTCCCCGCTCAGCGGCAGGTCATACATGGCCCGGACGGTCACGTTCAGCGTGTCGCAGCGGGCGGACTCGCTTCGGGGCGCGTACTGCATGTCGGCATAGCGGAATACGGCCAGGTGGTTCAACCCCGCCTGAGTCTGCGCCTGGCGGGTCTGGGAATAGAGGTCGCCCGGACGGAACCTGAACTGTCGGGCGATGGCTTCCGGACGGATATGCAGCCTGTCGCGGAAGTGGAGGGTGAGGTCTCCGTAACGGAGCGAATCGGTCGGCGGTTCACTGGCGTATCCGTAGAGCCGGACGGCGATGTCCCCGATCTTCCAGGGGCGCAGGGCCGCTGGCGGAACGTCCTGCGAGAGGCCGACTCTCAGGCTGACTTTCCGGGGCGAAAGCGTACTGTCGGCCGTGTATGCGATGTGACCGGGACGGAAATAGAAATAGCCGCTGTTGCGCATCCGGAGGGCGATTCGCCGGCGTTCGTCTTCCAGCCGGATGACGTTGAACGGGTCGCCCGGCCGGATCAGGCGCTCCTCTTCCGGAAATTTCAGCAGCGTATCCGTTCGCGGCTGTATCCGGCGGTATTCGATGGTATCATACGTATACGGCTCGTTCATCGTCAGCCTGTAATGTATTTTCACTTTCAGGGAATCCCGGTCATGCGGGACGGCTTCCCAGGAGGCAACGCCGTTGAAGTAGCCGTGTTCCCGCAGCAGGTTCCGGACAATGCCCGTCCGCAGTTCCGGATTGACGGAAGAGAGCAGCACCGGAGCGGAAGCAAAGCTTTTGAACATCCAGCGGTCAAACTTGCCCGGCTTGCCGACAAACGCATTATACATCCACAGCCCGAAGGGGAGGGGCAGGCGTATCTGCGAGCTGCCGAAAAAGGCATTGTTCGGAGGACAGGCCAGCGCGGCTTCGATTTCACGCATCGCCTCGTCGCCCGCATCCGAACGGTCCTCGTCCGTGACTTCAATCTTCCGGATGCCGGTATAAAGCCGTTCATCCGGCGGCAGATGCCCCGTTGTCGAACAGGCCGTCCACATGACCGGCAGCGGCAGGAGCCACAGCCACCGGAGTTTTTTCGCACGCAAAGGCTTACTTTTTTTCATTTTCTTCCTCCTCTTCCTTCCTGTCCGCGGCCTGTTTTTTCCTGAAGAGAAACAAATCATACAGATGCCTCATCTTTTTCCGGAAGACGATGCCCACGCCGTATTTCGCGATTTCACCTTCCAGCAGATTTTCGTACCGGCGATTGTAGAAAAGTTTGGCATAGCGGTTGCTGCCCGCGTCGAGCCGGTATTCGAGGGAGGCGTCGTTGATGAACGCATTCTCCCGGGCGGGCACATCGCCGGTCTGGACGTGCCCGCCCAGAATGACGTTGAGCCGCTCGTTATAAAAACGTTTCGAGAAACGGAAGGCGTAGTCCGTCCGCCGTCCGCTGCCGGGTTCCGTGCCGTCGCGATGCTCCATGCTGAAGTCGAAGTCAATGTCCTTCAACAGACTTCCGGTGATGTTGTTGATTTCGTTTTGCAGGAAGCTGTTCAGCGCCACTCCCATGTCTAATTTCTGTTTGCCCGGGCCGTCATCGGCCAGATACATGCCCGTAAGCAGCAGGCTGACGGCCTGTTTGCTCCGTTCTTCCGGCCCCATGGCGGCCAGCCAGCTCTGCACGGAGGCATCATCCGGCGCGTCCAGCGTGAATTGCAGCGAGAGATTCGCCATCCGCTGTTTCACTTCGATACCGGCGTCGAAGTTCACCGTGTGAGGCGCCTGACCGCCCGTGCCGACCGAAGAACGGATGCGTTCGGTCGCTTTCAGACTCAGGTACGGATCGAACGGATCGCCCGTCCATTCGATGTAGCTGTTTTCCTTCATCTTTAAGGTTTTGTTGGCAATCACAGGCATGTTGTATTTCACCAGACCGCCCGAAAGCGTATAGCGACCGGTCAGGATCAGGTCCTGCTGCCGGGTATACCGGAGCGACAGATCGCCGCCTCCTTCCAGTTCCACCCGGTTGGAAGAGACATTATCCAGGTCAACCTTCAGCCTCACGGACGGATCGAGGTGAATGTTCAGCTGCATGTCCGGCCCGTTCGCGGACGCCCATTCGCGCGACCTCTCCGCGAAACGTCTCCTGAAACGCTTCGGAACGGTATCCCGGAAAGAGGAAAACGTCACCAGGTCGGCCATGCGATCCTGAAGCATTAACGGCGATTCTTTCAGGATGTAAGTCAGATTCGTAGACCCGGGCAGATGCAGCCGGCCCCTCATTTCCGGCGCACTCAGCGGCCCTTTCAGCGTGGAGCTGAGGTCGACAAACAGTTTGCCGTACACAATGCTTTCGCGCGTTTTCGGAGCATTGATCAGTTGCATGTTGTTTGCCGTCAGTTTCAGATCGACCGTCGCGTTCGCCGGTTTCCGGAAATCAATGACGCCATCCGCCACGAAGGGGTTGTCGCCGGCGGCATAAATGGCGTATTTGTCAAACTGCGCCCGGCTGTCCCGGATTTCCACCCGCCGTCCGTCGAAGCGAAGCCGCGTCCCGGCGCCTGTAACACGGGCCACGGCCGTATCGGCCTGCAGGTAGCCGTTCAGCAGTGGCTCCGCGACCGTGCCCGCAAGCGTCATGCGGCCCTGCAACGTGCCGCTCAGTTGCGCGAGGCCGTCCAAAAACGGATTCAGCATGTGCAGCGGCAGCCGGTTCACCTCAAATACCCCCTCCATCCGTCCGTCCTGTTGTTCGGCAAAGAGCGAAGCGGAAAGCGTGGAAATTTCCTTTCGATCATGAAAAACATGCAGATCGACATAATGTTCGCGCCGCGCTGCGGGCAGGTATACGCCGCTCACCAGCAGGTCGCCCGGACGGCTGTTCCGGTAGACCGGGCTGTCGACGCTCGCATCCGCCGCAATCATGCCGGTTGAAGGCACGTAACACAGCGATACGTTCGCCTTACCCTGTACCGGCGCCGGCAGGCCGAAACCTTTCGAAATCAGATTCAGGTCCATCCCGTTGATTTCGAGCATCAACTCTTTCATTGCCGCATCCCCGTCCCCGTCCTGCGAATGGAGCCACAGCCAGGCGCCGTCGGCCCCGTTCAGGCGGAGGTTGGCGGAAATGTCTCCCGCGCCGTTCATCAGCACGTAATTGCCGGGATTCGCGGCAAAGGGCAGAAAGGCAATCACGGCCTCCGGCTGCAAGTGCATGTACCAGCCTTCCGGCCGTTTTCTCGCCCGAAGCCCCAACTGCAAGCCGGCTTCGCCCTGTCCGTTCCGGTAATACGTTTCCAGTTCCGCTCCGCTGTCCTGCACCAGCCCGTTCCATCCGGCAGTGAAAGGCTCCTGCCGGCGAAACTTGCGTTTGATGATCCTGCCCGCATGACGGATGCCCGTGGTGTCCTGCCACACGTCGATCCCTATCGTGTCGATTTTCAGCGTATCCCTGATCAGGGAAAACAGCCGGGCTTTCATTTGCAGTCCGCTGTCGGGCGAAGTAGATGCGTTGAGCGTGAAACGGTCGAAAAAGAGGCTGTTCTCCTGCAAATAGTGATACACCGGATTGTCCTGCCCGGCGGTCACCTGTACGGAGACGTCGGGCAACAGCGGCCGGAGTTCCCGCAGGCGGACGGCGGAATCCTGCTTCAACTGCCGCATGAAGCAACCGGATACGTCGATCAGTTTACGGACGGTCGTCTCCATATCTGCATGGCCCGTGACCGTCATTCCCAGATCGCCGGCGTGAAAGGAGCATCGCGTGGTGTCTTCGTCTCCGCTCGCATGGAGCGTCAGCATCTTCGGACTTACCTTATGCGTTCCCAGCGTCATCTCCCAGTTTCCCAGCGTAACATCCAGCCGGTGGCGTTTCCTCCGGTCGGTCTCCAGTTCCGAAAACAGCTGGAACGAATGGCTCAGGGGCATGTCGGTCCACTGCATGCCGTACATGTCCAGCGAATCCAGTCCGGCAATCAGCAGGGCCGTCATTTTTTCCCGGTGAAGTTCCCCTTCCAGCCTGACGGTTCCTTTTGCATAAGGATATTCGCTGACGAGCGAGGCCTGCAGTTGATGATCCTTCAACCCGCCCTCGACGGAAAAGCCGTAAAAGGAGGCGCCGGGCGTCTGGAGTTCCGTCAGTGTGGCGCTGATCCGTATCCGCGTGGAGTCGTGAAACGGATCCGTCCCTTTCCCTTTGGCGTGCAGCGAAGCCGTGAGCAGGATAACGGAATCCCGGGGCATGAACCGGTGCGGTGCCAGACTGTCCGCCTCCAGGATCGCTTCATAGGCTTTCAGGCGCGTGTTGTAGTGTCCGGAAAGGCGCATCCGGCCCGGCGATCCGGTCAGTTGCATCGCCAGCCGGTAATCGCTTCCGGCAAGCATCGCTTCCAGATTCAGCCGCATGTCTTCGGGAAGGCGGAAACGCCCGGCGTACAGCGGAAGCCGCTGCAACAGTCCGGACGTTTCGGTATGTGCGGTCAGATGCAATTCGCCCGAACGCAACGCCCTGTCGGTTACATTCCGCACCACCCCGCCGGCTTCTATCCGGAAAACGCCGGACAACTCGCCCCGCAGGTGTCGGAGCTGCATCCGTTCCGGAGTTCCCTCCAGCAACCCGGAAACGGTAAGGAGCGTATGCGGATAATAGCGTTCAATGTCGCGGGCATACCGGCCCAGCGCCGTCAGCACGTCCCGCCGGTCTATGGAAGCTTCCAGGCGCGACCGGAAGGCGCCCCGCGGTGTTTCCGACGCCGTCGGCCAGGGGAGTTCTACTTGCGCGCGAACGGTTGACCGGGGGGTTTGCAACAACCAGCGGGGAACGCACAGCATCGTCGAGTCGGCATGAACGCTTCCTTCCATATGCAGCATCAGCCCCGACTGTTCGCCGGCAGAGAAGGAACGGAGCAGGGCATGTATTTCCCGGCCCTGATAAAACAGGGAATCCAGATGAATCTCCACGTCCGAAAGCGTGACATGCGAAGGATCGAATCCCTCCCGGCGAACGGCAGGCCGGTTGCCCGCGTCGTAATCGACGGTTGCGCCGGACAGCAGGAACTGCATGGCGGAATAGCGTTCCGTGTCGAAGTCAATGTTTCCTGTCCTCAAGGTCATGTTTTCAATGGCGGAAACGACCTGCAACGAATCGGACGGCATCTGCAAGGCGGCCGAGAGGCGTTGCAGGCGAATGTCTTCCAGTTGCAGTTTCCAGCGGTTCGGCGGAGCGGTCGTGTCCGGCGGTACAGGCGAAACGATGCGGACATTCACCGTTGCATCGGCAAGCAGGAGTTCGCTCAGCCATACTTCTTCGCGGACAAGGTGAATCCGGTCGTCGGACGTCGTCAGCGAGCCGATGACGCCCGTGATTTCAACGCCTTCCGTCCATGACCGGGTATCCAGCCGGACACGCTCCAACCGAAATGCGCTTATCGCCACTTCACCCTTCAGCAGGGGAAGCGGACGCACGCTCACGTCCGCACGACCGACATGCAGCAACGTATCCCGCGCCGAACCGGTCACGGACACTTCCCTTATCATCAGGTTCAGCGGAAAGGACAATCGTATTTCTTCCATTTGCACACGGATTCCCGTACCGGAAAAAACAACCTGTAACACATGGTCCGTAACCCGGTGCAGCACCGGAGGAACATAAAGCAGAACGCCTGAAAGCACCATCGCAAGCAGGACTGCCAGAGCAATCCGTCCGGCCGTTCGCAACCCTTTTTTTACGCACTTTTTCATACGGCATCCTTTTCATTCACAATGACAAAAATACGGAAAAAACACATGTACCCCACAACCTCTCGGCTGATTCGTCCGGGTTGCCGGCCATGCGGACCGGAAGATTTCATGCAACATCCGCATACGGGTTCGGAAAATAAACATGCCGGTTTCATCCCAAAATAGCTCCCGGAAGATTTGTGATTCGTACGACTTGCCCGACCTTTCCGCCAAACAATCATGGGAATCGAACCAGTCGGATAAATCGCGGTTCGGACAAAAGAGAGGGACAAAAGAGAGGGACAAAAAGGAGCAAAGGGACAGCGGGGATAACGGGAAAGGAACCGGAAAGTCGCCGTAGCTACCGGCAGGATAAAAAGAAATCCGGCTAAAGCCCGTGCAGTCCGCCGATGCACACCGTTCCGCACGGGCTTTAGCCCAATTCCCCTTTATTGCCGTCTGTTTTAACTGACGGAGAGGCGGCCAGCAGCACGCCCGCAATCATCATCCAAATCACTGTTTTCGTCTTCATTTCTCTTGAATTAAATCATTCATAATCTATCAGTTACACATGCAATTCTCTTCTTTCTTCCATTCCGTGTCCCGCACAGCCGACCGCGCAGGTGCACCGCAGCCTGCCGCGCCAATGCACCGCAGTCGGCTGCGCAGGTGCACCGCAGGCTACTGCGCAGGTGCACCGCAGTTGACTGCGGAGGTGCACCGCAGCCGACTGCGCTGATGTGCCGCAGCCGGTTATCCAGCTTTCGTGTGTGATACGGAAAGGGTGCAGGTTCATTTTCTTTTTCTTTAAAAATACGGTTTGTGCTTTCGTTTCGGAGTGAAGGAAACTTCTGTGTGTCGGCGTTTCTCTTTTCCGTTTGAATTTAAATACGGTGCGAATGTAGGAATTGCGACCGGGAACGGCAAGTCTACAGCGAAAGTTTATGAAAGTTTAACAAAACGGGGGGATGGGAGGGGCTTTTCGGCTTTTTCCTCCGTCAGCTGAAGCACAATGTCGTCAGGTTAAGAGGAATCCTGTAAAAGGCCTTTGGAAATTACTCAAAAAGTATTATTTGGGGGTTGAACAAAAGTATCTGTCTGCTGTACGGTGTATTGAACGGTCTGACCGTCAGTGGCCCGAT
>JAISMO010000062.1 GCA_031276675.1 Tannerella sp. | reverse complement strand
AACTCGGTAACGACGATTGGGGAGTACGCTTTTTTCGGTTGCCGCAGCCTGACGTCCGTCGCCATCCCCAACTCGGTAACGACGTTTGGGAAGTACGCTTTTTACGGTTGCCGCAGCCTTGAAGACGTCTATGTCGAATGGGCAACGCCTTTAGACATATCAACGCCTTTAAACATATTACATGGCTTTTTCCATGATGTAGATGTGGCGTCCTGTACCCTGCACGTCCCCGCAGGAACGGAAACGCTGTACGGGGCAGCCGACGTATGGAAGGATTTCCATATTACCGGTTCGGAACCGGCCTCCCTGACCGTCTCGCCGGCAACATTGGATTTCACCGCTTCCGGCGGTTCGGAGAGCATCACAGTCACATCCGACGTCGGTTGGACGGCAAGCAGTTCGGAGGCATGGGCGACGGTAACGCCGTCTTCGGGCAGCAACGACGGCACGGTTTCAGTAACCGCCGCGGCAAACGCCGGCGCAGCGCGCACGGCAACAATCACCATCGCCGGCGGCGGCATCACGCAAACGGTCGGCGTAACGCAGGCAGCGGCAGTGTCCACGCCAGGCCTGACCGTCTCGCCGGCCACACTGGATTTCCCCGCTTCCGGAGGCTCGGCGAGCGTCACGGTCACATCCGGCGTCAGCTGGACGGTCGTCAGTTCGGAGGCATGGGCCACCGTCAGCCCGTCTTCGGGCAGCAACAACAGCACGGTTTCAGTAACCGCCGCGGCAAACGCCGGCGCGGCGCGCACGGCAACGATCACCATCGCAGGCGGCGGCATCACGCAAACGGTCGGCGTAACGCAGGCAGCCGCTTCCGCTCCTGCACCGTCCCTGACGGTGGCGCCCGCTTCGCTCAATTTCGGCGCGCCCGGCGCTTCAATGAATATCACGGTGACGGCCAACACCGCCTGGACATCCGTGAGTTCCGCCTCGTGGCTGAGTATCTCCCCGGCGTCGGGCGCGAACGGCGGCACGGTCAGTGTGACAGCCCCGGCAAATGTGGGTGGTGAGCGCACGGCCAGTGTGACGGTGACGGGCGGCGGCATTACACGCACGGTCGCCGTGACGCAGGCAGCTGCCTCCGCATCTGCACCGTTCCTGACAGCGACGCCCGCTTCGCTCAACTTCTCTGCGGCCGGCGCTTCAATGAATATCACGGTGACATCCAGTACCATCTGGACAGCCGCAAGTTCCTCCCCGTGGCTGGGCGTCTCCCCGTCGTTGAGTACACACAGCGGTACGCTCAGCGTGACAGCCTAGGCAAATGCGGGCGCGGCACGAACCGCTACCGTCACGGTGACGGGTGGCAGCGGCATTACGCGCACGATCGCCGTGACGCAGGCAGCCGCCTCCGCCACTGCACCGTCCCTTACGGTGACACCCGCTTCGCTCGACTTCTCGGCGGCCGGCGCTTCGATAAGCATCGTCGTCTCGTCCGACATCGCCTGGACGGCGGCCGATTCCGCCCCGTGGCTGAGCGTCTCCCCGACAGCGGGCACGGGTAACGGGATACTCACCGTTATCATTCGGGAAAACGCAGAGGCGGCAGTGCGTTCGGATACCATCGTCGTGACAGGCGGGAACACCACGTGCAAAATTCCGGTCACGCAGACTGCTCCAACGCTGACAGTCCCGACGGATACGCTCAAATATACCGCGGCAGGCGGTTCACTGAATCGCCCGGTGACATCCAACACGGACTGGAGCGCCTCGCCTTCCGCCACGTGGCTGACAGTCACCCCTTCGGGCACGGGTAACGGGACGCTGACCGTCACCGTCGAAGCAAACACGGGCGCAGCGCGTACGGCAACCGTGAGCGTGACGGACGGGGGGACTAAGACGTTCACGATCCGGGTCGAACAGGCTGCCTCCGGCACGCCGTCGGCAATACTGACGCTCTCGCGGGACCGGCTCAGCTTTACCGCCGCGGACAGTACGCAGCGCATTGCGGTGACGTCCGATACGAACTGGGCGGTGGTCAACAGCGCCACGTGGATAACCGTCTCTCCGGAGTTGGGAACAGGCAACGGCTCGTTCAACATTCAGGTAGCCGCCAATACGACAGGTGCGGTGCGTGAGGCAAACGTCAGCGTGCTGGGCGGGGGCCTCAAGCAAACGGTGAGGGTCATGCAGAGCATTGTGGCAACCCTGGCGGTCGATACGCTTTCGCGGGAATACGGCAGCGGCGGCGGCGTGCAGAGCCTCCGGATCATATCCGACACGAGCTGGACGGCCGTCAGTTCCGCCACGTGGCTGAGCGTCTCGCCGCCGTCCGGAAAAAATAACGGTACGCTCATCCTTACGGCAGCCGCCAATACAGACGCAGCGCGAACGGCAACCGTGACCGTGACGGCCGACGGGGTTCAGCGCACGGTCAGCGTCCTGCAGAAAAGCGGTCAGCCGCTTGTGGTGGTCGACCCGATTCCGCCCGTTGCGCCGGGTAGCCGGGCGGAAATCGACATCTTGCTGGACGTGCCCCTCTACGAACCGTTCAGGGTGCAGTTTACCCTCACCCTGCCTGCCGAATTCACGCTGGACGAGTCCGCAACCAAACTGGCGTCCGACCTGGTCGACCGCTACACGCTGGAGATCACCCCCATCGCGACCGCAACCTGGAAGTTCCTTATCCAGCCAACCGTCTCGACGCTCGCCGGCAGCCAGACCGGCTACCGCGAACTGGTGCATGTCATCTATACGGTAGCCGAGTCGGCGCCGATAGGCAACTACACCCTGAAACTCAAGCAAATTGAGCTGACAGGCCTGAACAGCGGCCTGACGCATCAGCAGGAAGAAGTCAGCGTGCCGGTCACGGTAAGCAACCCGACCGGCCTGACGCCCGTCGAACCGTCAACGGTATGGTACGTAAACGGCATCCTGACGGTGCATACGCCCTCAGCCGAGCGGATCGATATCTATTCGGTAGCCGGACAGCTGCTCTTTAAGGCGCGGAAAGACGCCGGCGAAGCAGCGTTCGACCTGAACGGTCTGCCCCGCGGCGTGCTGATCGTGCACGGCAGCAGCGGATGGGTGAAGAAAATCGCAAGATGATGCGATGATTCCGCCGTTCCGTTGGTTAAAACCAACGGCCATAAAGGGGAAAGGGGCTAAAGCCCGTGCAGGCCGCCGATGTACACCGTTCCGCACGGGCTTTAGCCCAATTCCTCTTCATTGCCTTGTGCTTCAGCTGACGGCCGGGTGGAGGAAAAGGACTGGAATGGAATCTTTGTGCCGGAATCATTATCTTTGTGCCCGTAAAAAAAAAGCATATATATGGAAAAAGAACAGAAAGCAATGCAAGAATCGACATTTGAATTTGCGCGGAAAAAAAGCAGGGAACTGGAAGCGGATTTGTCCGTTCATCCGTCGCAATACCGGGTACTGACCGGCGATCGTCCTACCGGGTGCCTGCATATCGGCCATTATTTCGGGTCGCTGAAAAACCGGGTCGAGATTCAGAATCTCGGCGTGGAAACCTATATTGTGATTGCCGATTATCAGGTGCTGACCGACCGGGATGCGTTTGACCGGATCACCGGGTTTGTCTATGAACTGGTACTTGATTACCTGGCCTGCGGACTGGACCCGGAAAATCACAAGACCTGCATTTTCCCGCACAGTTACGTTCCGGAGCTTAACCAGTTGCTGCTACCCTTCCTGACGCTGGTATCCAGTGCGGAACTGAACCGGAATCCCACCATCAAGGAAGAAATCTCGGCTTCGGGACAGAAGGTCATCAATGCCGGGATGTATGTCTATCCCGTTCATCAGGCGGCCGATATTCTGTTTTGCAAGAGCAATATCGTGCCGGTGGGAAAAGATCAGCTGCCGCACATCGAACAGACGCGCCAGATAGCCAGGCGGTTCAATACCAAATATCACGCGCCCGTTTTCCCAGAACCTTTTGGTTTGCTGAGTGAAACGCCCCTGATTCTGGGTCTTGACGGCAATCAGAAAATGAGCAAGAGCCGGCATAATTCCATTGCCATCCAATCGACGGATGACGAAACGCGGCGCATGATTCGAACGGCCAGAACGGATTCGGAACGTTTCATTACTTACGAACCGGAGCGCCGGCCGGAAGTGGCCAACCTGCTCCGCCTCTGTTCGCTGTGCCTGGACACGCCGCCGGAACAGATTGCCGCTCAAATCGGCGATGCCGGCGCCGGAAAACTGAAGGAAATGACGACCGACGCGCTGAACAGCTATTTTGCTCCCGTGCGTGCACGGCGTATGCAGCTGGCCAACGACCGCGCCTACCTGCGGGAGGTGCTGAAAAGAGGCATCGAGCGCGCCCGGACGGTGGCGGAGGAGACCTTGAAGGAGGTGCGCAGGGCCATGCAGATGGAGTTATGGTAAATATCCGGACGCATGTGCCGGGGGGGCAGCCGGCTTTTTGACTACTTTTGCGACAGTTTTAATCTGTAAATAGAACGAATATGAAGAAAATTGGAATTTTGCTGATTTCGCTTGCACTGACCGGCGTGATGTCGTGCAAGGGAGGAAAGAAATGCTGTCAGGGCGACGGATGCGCCCATCAGGCAGCCGCGGTTGCGGAAACGCCGCAACCGAAGAAGGACCGGAAGGTCATTGTGGCCCGGGTCACCGTAAAGGACGGGCAGGAAACGGCTTTTCTCGAGGTGGCTTCCAAACTGGTAACTGCTACCCGGGAGGAAGAGGGCAATCTGTTTTATGCCCTCTATCAGTCGCCCCTTCGTCCGGTCGAATTTTTGTTTTACGAAGCCTACAAGGACGACGCGGCTTTTCAGGCGCACGCTTCATCGGCTCATTTCGCTGCCTTTGCCGAAGGGATCAGGGAGCTGACGGCCGGCGATTTGATCGTGGATGAATTTTAACCGGCTGAAAAAGCGGAAAATGACAGAGGCTGCCCGAAGGACAGCCTCTTTTTTTTGCGCGGAAGGCGCGATTTTCCGGCCCGGGTCGCAGCGGTTCATGACCGTGGCACGCCGTTCATCCCCCGCGATCGCGGTCGGAGCATACCGACTGCTGCAGGACGGTTGGCGTCTCCATACCCGTGTTGAACAGCAGGTCAACGATGCTCAGATTCGGGAGAAAGCCGTGTTTCCCGTCGAAGACCTGACGGTAAGGTTTTGGACGGAAAGCCGTGTCCGCACCGGGGTGTTTCGGCCGGATGGATTCGCGAAAATCGTTTGGTACGGAAGGTTCGTAGTGCGACGTGAGGCGGACGTCGGGTCGAAGGTCCGCCAGTTCGCAGACGGTTTGCCGGAGCGCTTCGTTGAAATCGAACAGGAAGTCGAACTTCCGGGCGTAAAACGGTGCAAAATCGTCCTGACAGTATTCAAAAAACGGACTCAGTCCGTAGGCCGATACCAGTGCCTGCCAGTGGAGGTGGCGCCAGTGTCCGTGGTCGGAAATGCGGATATCTCTGACCGGGCATTTCTCCTTCAAAGGCTTTTCGACGGGTACCGTCAAGACCTGTATGCCGTTTGCTCCGGCAATCAGGCAACGATTGCGATAGGTCTGTTTCAGGTAGTTTTCCGCCGTTTCCATATACACCGTCTCGAACGACAGCAGTTTGGCATAGTACTGCACCGGCGCCAGATAGGCCGAAGAAAGATAGACCGCCGCCATCAGCGAATCCGTCTGAAGATCCGTTTGCGGTCTTTGCTGAACCAGCAAAACCAGACGTTCCCCACAACCGAACCTTCGGGAATTAATCCCAGATGACGCGAATCCACGGCTTCTTCCGGTTCGTCGGACAGCATCCAGTAATAATTCTGCCGAAAAAGAAACGTTGTCACCTCCCTGTCGTCCATCCACAGTTTCCCGTCGCGCATCGACGCCCTGCCGTCCGTCTCGCTCCGGATGGCCTCCCGGTAGAGTTTCAGGGAAATGGAATCCAGCCGACAGACATAGCCCTTGAAGGGGATCACAAATGCATAGCTTGCGGTATCATTTGCGAGCGGTTCCATTTTCACGATGGAGGGCAGATTTTCCCGAATCATCCGTTCTTCCGCAGCCGTCAGGCGGATAGTGAGGCTTTGCACGTCCTCCGATACATTCCGGCAGGGAATCTCCAGCTGCTTCAGGACTTCCAGCAGTGGCGCCCTGATGTCTTTGCGAATGCGGAACAGGCGTACCGGCGCGGGAGCATCCGGAAACCATCGCCCGCCCACCCGGAAGCCTCCGGAGGCGATGCATACCGTGTCGCCGGGCATACCCGCACAACGGCTGAGCAATAACGCCGAACCGCCGTCTGCGGAGGTATGGCCATACAGCACAATCCGGTTGCGTCCCGGATTGTCCGTGCCATGCAACTTGTTTGCCAGTACGAAATCGCCTTTTTGCAGCGCCTTGCTCATGGAACCGGTCGAGATCCGGTACGAACCGGCACAAAAGAGATGCAATCCGGCCACCGTCAGAATGATCAGAAGCAGCGTGCCGGCATGAATGCATGAACGATGCCTCCTGCCTGTCCGGTTCATACGGATTCCATCCCTGAATCGTGATTTGCCTCAGTCGGCGTGTACGGTTCGGAACATCCGATTCCAGCGGATACCGCCGTTGAAGAGATTGCGGTCCTTGTCAATCGAGAGCCAGATCAGGATGGGTTTGCCGACGATATGATCTTCGGGAACAAAACCCCATGAGCGGCTGTCTGCGCTGTTGTGGCGGTTATCTCCCATCATGAAATAGTAGTCATACCGGAAGGTATAGGCTGTTTCCGGCCTGCCGTTGATGAGTATCTGCCCTTCCGGAGTAATTTCCAGCGTATTGTGCTCATAGTTCCGGATGCAGCGGCTGTAGAGCGCCAGGTTCCGTTCGTCCAGCGTGATCGTGACGCCTTTCTGCGGTATCCGGATCGGGCCGAAGTTGTCACGTGTCCAGCCTGTCCGGTAATCAATCGGATACACCCTGCTCCATTCGTCTTTTTCGATCTTTACCTGCCTGACCGTCGGTATTTTTTTTACGGTCTCCAGCGCCTTCGCCGTAAGCGGCATACAATACACCGGATTGAAACGGCCTGCCTGGTCGGGCTTGAAACCCAGATAGGCCAGCAACTGATGATAGCCGGTGTTGGCGGAAAGCAGGTTCCGGTCGCTCCTGCTGACCTCCAGCAGGCGGAACTGTTCCTCGGTCAAGACGGAGCCGTCCGTCTCCACATAGTAATTGAACTGTAGTTTCTCCGGATTTTTCGCCGCCATGCCGTTGATGAAAAGCTGGTTGTCCACGATCTCCAGCGAGTCGCCGGGCATGCCTACGCATCGCTTGACATAATTCTCCCGCTTGTCTACCGGACGGTAAATCACCTCGCCGAACCGTCTTTTATCTGCGAAAATCGTCTCCCGGCCATGCTCCGCGAGCAGCGTGTAATAGTCGGGATTCGTCATGTTCAGCGCGACCGTATCGCCGGCCGGAAAATTGAATACCACAATGTCGTTGCGTTTCAGCGTTCCCGTACCCTTCACCCGCTTGTAGCCCCATTCCGGCCAGTCGAGGTAGGATTTGCAGTTGAAAAAGGGAATTGTATTTTGAACCAGCGGAAACGAAATCGGCGTGTTCGGTACCCGCGGGCCATAACTCAGTTTGCTGACGAACAGATAGTCACCCACCAGCAACGTCTTTTCCAGCGAGGAACTGGGTATCTGGTAGTTTTGAAACACAAACAGGTTAATCAGATAGACGGCGAGCAGAGCAAACACAATGTCATCGACCCATTCCAGCACTTCACGCACTTTCGGATGCTTCGACTTTTTCCACCTTCCCCACGGAATGAAGCGGGTCAGGAATATGTCTGTCAGCACCACGAGGCCAAGCAGCATCCACAGGTTTTCCATCCAGACGGAAAACAGAATATACAGTGTCGACCAGCATCCGAAGCCGATCCACTGTCTTTTCAGAACTAAAATCTTTCTCATTATATCTTTTGTTTAATTTGGTGCGGCGATGCGGGGAAACAGGCTCAATTTCCCAGTTGCAGTAAATCTTCCATTCCCAGCAAACCCTTCTTTCCGGCGGTGAACTCGGCAGCAAGTACGGCGCCCAGCGCAAATCCCGTGCGATTTTTTGCACTGTGCCGGATGTGGATACAGTCGGCTTCCGAATCATACGTCACTTCATGTATGCCGGGCACTTCGCCTTCGCGGATGGCATCAATTGTCAGATCGGCCGGATCGCCGGTTTCGCGGAGCGTCCAGCGTTTTTTCCGGTCCAGTTGCGCAATCAGGTCGTCGGCCAGCGTAAGCGCCGTGCCGCTCGGCGCATCCAGTTTGTGGATGTGATGCGTTTCCGAGAGGCGGACGTCGTAAGCAGGAAAGGCGTTCATCAGCCGGGCCAGACAGCGGTTCAGCGCAAAGAACAGGTTGACGCCGATACTGTAGTTGGAAGCGTAGAAAAACGTTTTTCCTTCCTTTTCGCAGATGGAACGGACTTCATTCATCCGCTCCAGCCAGCCGGTCGTCCCGGCCACCACGGGAACGTTTGCCGCAAAACACGCCATGAAATTGTCGAACGCTGCCGCCGGAGTCGAAAACTCAATCGCCACATCCGCCTTTCCGAATGCTTCCGAATGGAAGTCGTCCCTGTTGTCCACATCAATGATTGACACAATCTCGTGTCCCCGTTCCAATGCCGTTTTCCGGATGGCTTTACCCATCTTCCCGTAACCTATAAGCGCTATTTTCATTTATCAAATTACTAAAAATTCCGTTTCCCTGTCTGTTTCCACACGTCACAGGCGTGCAAATATAAAGATTTTGTATTAGATTTGAGCATTTAATTTGGAAGGGAATGTAAAAATGGAGCGTTTGTTGCAATATGTATGGAAATACAGGTTTTATGACGAGGCCGGTATGTGTACGGCGGAAGGCCTTCCGGTCACGGTGATCGACCCCGGCATCCAAAATCCGGATGCCGGGCCGGACTTTTTCAATGCCAAAATCCGCATTGCCGGTACCGTCTGGGCCGGATGCGTGGAAATTCACCGCAAAGCCTCCGAGTGGCACACACATCATCACGACCGTGATCCGGCATACGATTCGGTCATCCTGCACGTTGTCGAAGAAGACGACACACCGGTTCGGCGGACGAACGGCGAAACCATCCGGCAGGCAGTTATCCGCGTGCCGCCCCGCGTGAGGGAACACATGGAGTGGCTGCTCGCACACGACACACAGTCGCCCTGTCTTGAACGAATCAGCGAAGTCGAATCCATCCACATGTCGGCCTGGCTGAATGCCCTGGTCGGCGAACGGCTGGAACGGAAAACGGCCGCCGTCCTTACGCTGCAGGAACGTTATGAGGACTGGAACGAGGTCTTCTACATCACGCTGATGCGCAACTTCGGATTCGGAACCAACAGCGATGCGTTTGAATGGCTTGCCGAAAGCCTTCCGTTCCATTGCATCCGCAAACACCGGGACAACCGCCTTTCCATAGAGGCATTGCTCTTCGGACAGGCCGGTTTGCTGGCCGGTACATACAACGACCCGTACTGTCGGCTGCTGCAACGGGAATATGCGTTTTTGCAGACGAAATACCGGCTGAAGCCGGTCGAAGGGTTTCTGTTCAGGAAACTGCGCATACGCCCGGTCAATTTTCCGCACATCCGGCTGGCACAACTGGCCGCCATCTGGTCAACAAACGATACGCTGTTTTCCGAAGTGCTGGAAAACAGTCGGCCGGAGATACTGAATGACCGTTTCAACATACCCGTATCCGACTATTGGGAAACGCACTACCATTTCGACGCCGTTTCGCCGTCAAGAAAAAAACCGGTCGGCGCCAATACGGTACACGTTATTTTAATAAACACGGTGGCTCCCGTGCTGTTTGCGTATGGAAAGAAGAAACAGCAGCCGGAATACACCACACGTGCACTGCAACTGCTGGAAGACCTCCCGCCGGAACGTAACAGCCTTGTCAAAACCTTTACCCGGGCCGGCATCCGGGTGAAAAGTGCCGCCGATACGCAGGCGCTCATCCAGTTGCGACGCGAATACTGCGAAAAAAAGAAATGTCTCTACTGCCGTATCGCGTATCATCTGATCCGGAAAGGATCGCCTGTAAAATCCTGTGTTCCGGCCACAGCAAATGATAAATGAGCATCTGTGTTTTTAGGTATCAAAAACCCGAAAAATCCCCCTTGTGTGGACCCCGGTTTTTAGGATCGAACCGTCATCTATCAGTACTTTTGCGGCCATGTTTATCAGGGCAGTACAAAAACACAAAGTCGGCACAAACGAAAATCCGATGTATTTACGAGTGTGCGAAAGTTACCGGAACAGTATGGGAAAGACCCGTCAGTGGATGATTATCGCGCCGGGTTACAAGGAAGACCTCCCCTGCTGGTCGGACAAGCGGAACTCTGCCGCTGCCTGAACGGCATGGTACTGCACAACCGGCGTCCGCTCTGTGATAACCCGCATATCATCGCGCTGGCCAGTCATTACTGTCAAAAGATGGTAGATTCCAACCAGATTCCGGCCGCAAAGACATGATAAGCCCGTTATGAAAACAAACACAGGTCAAATATACCGCCTGGAGTCTTAAAAACAGGGATCATTCGAAGGGAGGATGATCCGCCATACAAGGAAGGAGCCGGATGCCTGCAAAACCGGCAAATCACTGCCGATCAGTTGAAATATGATATTTTCGCCGGTCGGAGATTATAATCTTTTGCCGGAGATTATAATAAGAATATCGGATTCATTGTTAATACGGAACACTTGAAAAGACGAGGGAAGAATGCCCGAAAAAGCGCAAAAGCAGGCGCCATTTTCCGGGAAATGTCCGCCGTTTTCCAAAGGCTTTTTTCACTGATAAGCCTTATTTTGTCGGACCCGGTACGCCGGAGGCGTACAGCGTGCAACCTTTTCTTTGAACTCTATCCATATCATCCGGTTTTGCTTCACTTGACGACATTGACGTATACGCCGACGGTGATTGTATATCCCTGACAGTAGAATCTGTCCTTATACAGCGACGCGCACGTTTCTAATTTTTGTCCGAAAAAATTCCATCATGGCGCTATCTTTCTGAACCGCACCCGCACTGAACTTCCTGGCCGACAGGCCGGTCAGATTCGAGCTTTTTTCCGACACCCGGCTGCCGCTTGAGTTCGACCTGGAAGTCGACGGCGCTCCGGTCCATACCGGCGTGTTCCTGCCCCCGGGAGCCACCGCCCCCTTTGAGGCGGACATAGCCGTACAGTACCTCCTGCAGCCCTTTTTCGCCGAACCTCCCGCCCTGCTTGCGCCCAGGGATGCAGCCTGCTCGCATCCGTTCCGGCCGGCCTGTTCGACGCCGTTGCCGATTCGCCTTCCACCCGTGTTGACTACTGTTTTGCCCATACAGCCATCACCGCCATTGATGGGAACATTTTTTTATCTCGAATCCGTCAGGTTTCAACGCAGGAAAAAAAGTTATACCGAATCTGTCCCGGAACTGTCCCGGCAATACAGGAAAAGCAACGCCTAATCGCCTGCGAAAACAGGTGATTAGGCGTTGTCTGTCGGGATGACAGGATTTGAACCTGCGACCACACGCCCCCCAGACGCGTACTCTACCGGGCTGAGCTACATCCCGCTTTTAGTTTCAGTTGTGCAAAGATATAAAATTAATTGCTAATGTACATGCTGTGGGGTGAATTTTCAGGACAAACGCACCTTAACTGAACGTGAGTTTGATGTAAGCGATCTTCTGTAAATGGCTCGTATACACGATATCTATCTTCAAAGAAAGCTGTTCGGACAGAAAATTACAGGCCTTGAGAACGGCAATCCTGTTTACGATGGGGTTCACGAAACAGCGATGACGGGTGTGTTCAGTCTGACAGATGTTTTTGAGTTCGTCATTAACGGTTTCTGTTAAAGCCCGTTTACTCAAATAAATAAAAAAGCACGGTGCGCGGAGGAAAATCTTCCGTCACACCGTGCTTCGCAGCATGCACGCAGGGGGATGTTACTTTAGCTGGATACTAAAAACCCAGTTTATCTCAGATTCGGATTCAGCAGCGCATCTTCTTCCGGAATAGGCAGGAAGTAGCTGTCGTGCGCAGGCGGCTCCGTAATCTCCCATTCGTTTTTCGAGCGGCCGGGCAGGAAACTGTGCTTCGGTTCCTCCGAAGCGGCGTCTTCCACCAGTTCCAGGCGCACCAGGTCGAACCAGCGGCTGGCATATTCAAATCCGGCAAATTCCCATCCGCGTTCCACGAATACGGAATCACGGAATGCCTCGCCGCTCAGTCCACGTTTCAGGTCGTTCAGCTGCGTTCCCACGCCGGCAAAGGCACGATTGCGCACGCGGTTGATGCACTCGTAGGCCAGTTCGTTGGGCGTACCGTCAGCCATGGCCTGCGCTTCGGCGTAAATCAGCAGCACTTCGGCGTAACGTATCACCTGATTGGTGCGACCGCTGTACCAGTCGTTTTCGCCGGCCGGCATCCACTTGTTTTCGCCTTCCAGGCCTTCCGCCTCCCACATCTTGAAATAGTACGGATGCTTGAACATCATCTGTTCCCACGGCAGCATCAACAAATCTGCCGGCCAGGGCAGCGTCGGTTCGGTCTGGTACCACCCGCTTGTCAGCGGAAACTCCGTCACGAAGGTGGCCTTCCGCCGTTCGCCGGCCGGAAACCGGTGAAAGAAGTTGATTTCCGGACAGTAGGCTTCCCAGCCGCCGAACTGTACGGGGCGACACCCCTTGGGCGCACGGACATTGTAGTTGGTGACATTGTGATACATAATGGAAAATACCATTTCGTCGTGGAGATAGGGCGTCACTTTCCACAGGTCGGCAAAGTGGTCAAGCAGGCGGTAGCCGTATTCCGACTCGCGGGCGATAATTTCGGCCGCTTTCTCTTTGGCCAGCCGGTAATTTTCGGTTTTCTTCAGCGGATAGCCGGCCATGGTCAGGTAGACGCTTGCCAGCGTAGCCTTGGCCGCGCCTTTGGTGAAAGCTCCGCCGTTGGCCTTGGTTTCGTCGATCCCTTTCCATCTCACCGGCAGCCATTCCTCCGCGATTTTCAGGTCTTCGATAATATGTCCGTATACCTCCTCGGGCGGCGAAAGCTTCAGCGTTCGGTCTCCCTCTCTTACCGTGGTGACATAGGGGATTTCGTTGAAAATGCGTACCAGCCAGAAATACAGGTAGGCGCGTGCAAAATACGCCTGGCCGGCATAATAGTGCAACGTTTCCTCGCTGACTGCGTCTTCGGCTTTCCGGTAGTTTTCGATAATCCCGTTGGCGATATTAATCGCGGAATACGTGTATTGCCATCCTCTCCTTGCGTCTTCATTGGCCGCTTCATGCACATACGTATCGTTTTGCAGATAGGATGTATTGGCAGAGTAGGGCGTCGTAATGTCGTCGCCACCGTACAATGCGACGACATAGGAGGCATAATCAGCGTTGAACAGCCGGTTGAACTCGTCGTACAGCGCATTGTTGGCCACTTCCAGTTCTTCCTGATTGCGATAAAACTCTTCCGGAAATACTTTTCCATATGTATTTTCCTTTAAAAACTCGTCATTGGACGAACAGGCGGAAAGACCTGCAACAAGGACTGCAATTATCATGCAGTTCAAAAAATTCTTTTTCATTACGATTTCATTTTAATCAGGTTAATATTCCACAGAAAGACTCAGTGTATAGCTTCTGGGGTTCGGATAGGCGAACCAGTCCAGTCCCGCGTCCGTATCGGAGCTGCCGGTCGAAGACACTTCGGCCGAAGACACTTCGGGGTCGTAGCCCTTGTATTTTGTAAAGGTAAATACGTTCTGGGCGCTTACGGCCAGCCGGATGTCAGCGAATCGGGTTACCTGTTTCGTAAACCGGTAGGCCAGGCTGAGGTTGCGGAGTTTCACGTAGCTGCCGTCCTGTATCCACTGGTCGGAATTGGTCATGACGATGTTGTTCAGGCTCAGTTTGGCAAATTCCGCCCACGGGTTTTCGGGCGTCCAGCGGTTTTGGCCGGCACGCGCGGTAATGGACAGCGAGTTGTCAACCACATTGTTGATGACGCAATAGTCGAGGTTGATGATGTCGCGGCCGTGCAGTCCCTCGAACAACACATTCAGGTCCCAGTTTTTCCACGACAGATGGTTGTTGAACCCCCAGGTAAAGTCCGGGTTGGAGTTTCCGATGACCTGATAATCTTCCGCGTCATATTTTTTATTGTCGTTCAGGTCTTCATACCGGTAGCCGCCCGGTTCCTGTCCATACTTCGCCGCCTCAACCACGTCGCCGCGTTGCCAGATACCCAGATATTTATATCCGAAAATCGTGCCGATCGAATGTCCGGGCAGGATGATAAACGGGCTTTGCGGCATGGCTCCGGCCACCGACGAGCCTCCCCACAGACGTTTCTGGTCGCCGATGTCGAGCACGGTATTTTTGTTGTGAGCGCCGTTCAGGTTGACTTCATACGACCAGTCTTTATTTTCAAAGACCACATAGTTCAGGTTGACCTCAAATCCCGTGTTTTCGATTTTGCCGATGTTGGTATTGATCGTTCCGCCGCCGTTGTAGATCGGCACGGTGACTTTGGAGAGCAGTTTGTCCGTCTGCTTGTAGTACCAGTCAAACGCGAAGGACAGTTTGCCGTCGAGCACGGAGAAATCCATCCCCAGGTCGGTAGCCGTCGTTTCTTCCCACTGCAGGCTGGAATTTCCCGCAACGCCCGGCCCGTAGCCTATGTATGCCTGGCTGCTGCCCCATCCGTAAGAATAACTGGACATGGGCGAAAGGGTGGCGTATGAATCGACCGCCTGACTGCCCGTAACGCCCCAGCCACCCCGAAGTTTCAGATTCCGAAAGAGGTCGGCGTCTTTCAGGAAGCCCTCTTCGGAGAGCCGCCAGCCCAGCGCAAACGACGGGAAGTAGCTGAAGCGGTTTTTGCCCCGGAACTTGGAGGAGCCGTCGGCGCGATACGTGCCGGTGAAATAATAGCGTCCGTCGTAATTGTACGTGCCGCGGGCAAAGTATGACCGCAGGGCTTCGTTACTGTAGCCGGATTCCATTGCATAGGATTTTCCGAGTCTCAGGTTGTCCCATTCGACGGACGGATAGGAGAGGTCGTTGGCGGTGGCGGAGAAACTTCTCGACATGCCCTGGCTTTCTTCAAATCCAAACATCAGGGACACCTGATGTTTTTCGGCCAGTGTTTTGCTGTAAGTCAGGAAGGAATTGACCAGCCACGAACGGCTCTCATAACTGCCTTGCGAAGCATTGGCGATGCCGCCGTTCAAGGCCGCCGGCAAAAAGTTACGATTGCCGCCGGTGCCGAAACTCATCGACGCTTTTCCGTCGAATACCAGTCCGTCAATGATTTTGACCTTGAGGTTGCCCACCACGCCTCCGCTGTTGGAATAGTTTGTGTTCTTGAGCGTGGTCAGCAGCACGGGATTCAACGTTCTGGCCGAAAGCGGATCCAGGCTCTGGTAGGAGCCGTCTTCGTTGAATACGGGCGCCGTGGGCGACCAGATCAGGGCCGAGTACATCGGCAGTCCCATGTGGTCGGTACCGTTTCCCAGTCTGGGATTCAGCGACTCCCCATGACTGACGTTTCCCTCGAACTGCCACGATACGCGGCTGCTCACTTCGGCGTCGAATTTTGCGCTTGCACCGTAATTTCTGGACGAAGTATTGATCAGGATACCATCCGTTTGGTTATAGGCGGGCGAGATGTAATACTTCATCTTTTTGTTTCCGCCGGTCAGCACCGCCTTGTGGCTCTGCGTCATGCCCGTGCGGAAGAGTTCGCTCTGCCAGTCCGTTCCGCCCTGCTCCCTGAAACGGGCGATGTCGGCGTCCGTGAACATGGCCGCAGCGCCCATGTCCGTGTTGACTTTGTTCATAAATTCGGCATATTCCGCCGCCTCCATCATGTCATACCGCCGGGGTACCTGGTCGAAGGAGACGTTGGAATAAAGTTTGACCTCGTTCCTTCCCTCCGTCGACCCCCGCCGGGTGGTGACGATAATCACGCCGTTGGCGCCCCGCGATCCGTAGATGGCCGTGGCGGAAGCATCCTTCAGAATTTCAATGGATTCAATGTCATACAGATTGGGCATACTGCCGTAGTTGCCGTCCACGACGATCAGCGGGTCGTTGCTGCCCAGAATCGAATTGACGCCGCGGATACGGATCGTTGATCCTTCGCCCGGCGCACCGTTCGTCCGTTTGACCACCACGCCCGGCGCCCGTCCCTGCAGAATGGAATTGACAGATGACCCCGGCTGGTCAAGAAACGACTTGGGCGTCACCGAAGTGACGGCGCCCGTCAGGTCGGATTTCTTCACCGTACCGTAGCCCACCACCACAACCTCTTCCAGATTCTCCGCATCTTCTTCCAGCGTGATACGGAGGTTGTCTTTTGCGGCCACGGTTTGCTTCACATACCCGATGCAGGATATTTCCAGCATCGCCCCGGCAGACACCTCCAGACTGAAATGTCCGCTGGCATCGGTCACCGTCCCGCTGGTCGTACCCTTGACGGCCACGTTGACGCCCGGCAACGGATCGCCGTTTGCGTCATACACCTCGCCTGCAATTTTTCCGTCCGGCGGAGAAAACACCTCCTTCGCCGTACTTCCATCTTCCGGCAACAGACTGACGGCAGCCCACAGGGGCGCCGGCACAAATAGCAGCACAAAGCATAAATACCTCCATTTTGTTTGTTTCCAAAGACAAACTTCGCTACATTTTAAATTTTTTCTTTTCATAAGTACTTACTAATATCATACATTTTTTTATTGAAAAACAGTTCTGCAAATTTAATGAGACTTTTCGAAAAATACTCCATCATTTCGGACGAATCATTGACCATGCCTGCAAAATAAACAGGGGCGCCCGGAACCGACCGTACAGCAAATCCATGCCGACAGGCGACAGTCCGTATCCGTTCGGAAGGAGTGGTCTGTGCTGCTGCGCGCGGCATGGTTTTACGAATAAATTCCAAAAAGTAAACACCTCATAACGTGAGGTCGACGTAAAAAAGGCAAAAAGAAAAGGAAAAGGAAAAGAGATTTGAGACGCCCTCTGCGGCGTATGTACGGGCAGCATTATTTTTACCGGAATGATAAACAGTCTGTGATATGAAATCATGTCGCATTTAATTTGAACCGTTATCATGCATGATACAGGCAGGCGCCTCTCCGTTGGTTAAAACCAACGGCAATGAAGCAGAATTGGGCTGAAGCCCGTGCGGAACGGTCTGCAACGGCGGATTGCACGGGCTTTTGCCCAATTTCCTTATTATGGCCGTTTGCTTTAGCGATGAAAAACAGACAAACCTCATTTTCACCTCATTTCCCTTACAAAACAACCTCCGTAGCCCGGGGACGGCACGCTCCCGATTACCTCATTACCTCATTAAC
>JAISMO010000097.1 GCA_031276675.1 Tannerella sp. | reverse complement strand
ATTGAAATAGGCCGGCCATACAAAGGCTGCCACATCATACTTTTTTTGAGCGTTTGCGATCGTCAGCGCCGCAAACAGACATACACAGGTTAAGAAAAACTTTTTCATCATGTTTTGTTCTATTTGGATTGATACTAAAATGAATATTCAGGATACATTATGTTTTACAAGTAAAGAGCCTGTGCGGGGCAGACATATATAACTGTCTTTTCTGATACCTTCCATCAGCAGGGCGTCGGTTTCGGCTGTATTTTCCATCTGTCTGTTAAATAAGATACTTCCATCGGGAAGCAAAAGTAGCATATTTCTTTCAATAAGCCGTTTTTTAAAGTAATCCGCGGTTCGGACAGGAAAAAAAAGAAAAAGAAACGGCAGCTGTCAACCGCTTCGGAAGCGTCTGCGTTTCTTCTTCCGCAGCAACGGAGCCGCTTTCCACACGGTCTTGGCAAAAAGACCGGATGCGGTCGACTTGGGCGCTCTCGAAGTCGGCTTTGCTCCCGTCGAAGTCGACTTTGGTTCCATCAAAGTCGACTTTGGTTCCGTCAAAGTCGACTTCGGTTCCGTCAAAGTCGACTCTAATCCCGCCAAAGTCGGCTGTAATCCGGCCAAAGTCGACTTTAATTGCCTCAAAGTCAAGTCCGGTCGCCCTGTGCTGTTTTTTTATTCATTTCTCGAACACCCGTCAAAAAAATCCCTTACCTTTACGCCGTTTTTTAACTAAACGATACGGAATGAATCAGTCATACAAATCAGACGGCATGGATTACGGTTTTATACAGTCGCATTGCTTATCGAAAAAAGGAGCGGAAGAAGATTACAAACAGGCATGGGATGCGATTCGTTATGCGGTGCGCGGCAAAATATTTGCTCTGGTGGGCTACGACGGCGAAGGCCATGCGGTGATCTCCGTCAAGCATACGCCCGAACAGGGAGAGGCGCTGCGGGAAAAATATAACGACATTCTTCCCGGATACCATCTGAATAAAACACACTGGAGTTCCGTGCTTTTGAGCGGAAAGGTGCCCGAAGCGGTGCTGAAACGGATGCTGGACGATTCTTACGAGTTGATTTTTCGTTCGCTAAGCAAAAAAACACGAAATGACATTTTAAATCAACAGATATCTCCGGAACAAAATAAATGATGACAGAAAGCAAAAAAACACCCTGCTGGCAGGAAGAACTGGAAACGATTTCGCGCGGCGATCTGGAGAATCTCCAGACGGAACGGCTGCGCCAAACCGTTGAACAGGCCGGACATTCGGCTTTTTATGAAAAAGTGTTTCGCAGGCACGGGCTTTCGCCCGCAAGCATCCGTTCGACGGACGACCTGCAGCGCTTTCCCTTTACAACGAAAGACGATCTGCGCGCCGCCTATCCTTACGGCATGGTCGCCATTCCGCTGCAAAAGTGCGTGCGCATCCATTCGTCCAGCGGCACCACGGGCAATCCGACCGTGGTGCTCCATTCGCAGCGGGACCTGGACGAATGGGCCGATCAGGTGGCGCGCTGCATGTACATGGTCGGCCTGCGCGATACGGACGTTTTCCAAAACACCTCGGGCTACGGGATGTTCACCGGAGGCCTGGGTTTCCAGTACGGCGCCGAACGGCTGGGGGCGCTGACCGTCCCCGCGGCCGCCGGCAATTCCAAACGGCAGATCAAGTTCATTACCGATTTCGGCACCACCTGTCTGCACATCATCCCCAGTTATGCCACAAGGCTGGCGGAGGTGTTTCGCGAACTGGGCATCAACCCCCGGCGGGATACGCGCCTGCACACGATCTGCATCGGCGCGGAACCTCATTCCGAAGAACAGCGCCGACGCATCGAACAGCTGCTCGGCGTGAAGGCCTACAACTGTTTCGGCATGTCGGAAATGAACGGGCCGGGCGTGGCCTTTGAGTGTACCGAACAAAACGGACTGCACATCTGGGAAGACTGCGTCATTGCCGAAATCGTGAACCCGGAAACCCTCCGGCCCGTGCCCGAAGGACACATCGGCGAACTGGTGCTGACCACCCTCCGCCGCGAAGCCATGCCGCTGATACGCTACCGCACCCACGACCTGACGCGCTTCCTGCCCGGAGAATGTCCCTGCGGACGTACCCACCGCCGCATCGACCGCTTCAGGGGACGCAGCGACGACATGATCATCCTCAAGGGCGTCAACATCTTCCCGATTCAGATCGAGAAAGTCCTGATGTCGTTCGGCGAGCTGGGCGAAAACTTCCTGATCACCGTCGAAACGGTTGGCAACAACGACGAGATGCTCGTCGAGGTGGAACTGAACAGCCTGCATACCGACAACTACGCCGCCCTGCAGCGCCTGACCGGGGAGGTGGTCCGCCGCCTGAAAGACGAACTGCTGATTACGCCCCACCTGAAACTCGCCGCCAGAGGCTCGCTGCCCGTGCAGGAGGGAAAGGCGGTGCGCGTCAGGGACCTGCGCAAACTCTGAAAAACCTGTATGTTGAACTCTTTGAATAAAATAATCATGACTGTCAATCAAATTTCTGTTTTTATCGAAAACAAGTACGGCAAACTGTGCGAAATACTGACCTTTCTGGCCAGCGAACAGATACGCATCATTGCCGCTACCGTTGCCGACACGTCGGAATACGGCATCCTGCGGCTGATCGTCAGCGACCCGCAGCGGGCATTCCTGCTGCTGAAGGAAAACGGCGTGAGCGCCAACCTGACGGAAGTGCTGGCCATCGTCTCGCAGTCGAGCGCCGAAGGTTTTGCACGCACGCTCTGCTGCTTCACCCGCTCGGGGCTGAGCATTGAATACATGTACGGCTTCTCGCTCAACGGGAAATCCATCCTGATACTGCGTACCAGCGACCGCGAAGCGGCTCACGAAGTCATCCGGCGCCAACAGCTGGAATACCTCACCGAAAACGATTTAATGAACTTCTAAAAGTAAACGCCTTATGTTTGGAATCGAAGATCCGGGCATCCGGATGGCCTATCTGCTGGCCGTTGCCTGCCTGATATTTGCAGTCTGGTATGGCCTCTCGCACTGGAACAGCGAAGAGGATACGGACGGGGAATGAAGGGATGAGCGGAACTGTTTTTTGCCGAACGGATGAAAAGTAACCATATCCTTGAGGAGGAAATAAAAAACCGGATCGCCGCGCGTTTTTTCCCGAAATTCGACTGCACACGGGTGCTGGGTAAAATCGACTTCGCCGTCAAATGGAAACGGCCGAAAAACGAAATCGATTTCAATGATGAATACCTGTTGTGGGCGGAGGCGAAGCAAAAACCGGCCGATGTCATCGTCATGCTTGCACAGCTGGTGTTGACCGTCGGCAAGGCGCGGACCTTCGACGAAATCCTGCCGCCGGCCTTCCTCGGATGTTACGACTGCGAAAAAATCGCCTTTGTCCCTTATTCCGAAATTCAGCATATTTTTTATCAAAACGACTTCAACTGGAATGTCGCGCCTTCCGATCACGACACCAAAGAATTTCGGCAAGTCTGCGCACAGGTCAGGAACATCATTGAAACCGACATCCCCTGGGAAACGTATCTCTTTTATTTTGAACGCGACGAAAAGGAACTGCGCCGTTTCATCCGCGAAAATTTCATTGCCGGGAAATCCGGAACCTCCAAAACCCGCATCGACAAAAACAATTTCAACATCATTTATAACAAATGGCGTGAAACGGTGAAACCCACCATTCAGGTAAACAACTGGGACCTGGCGAAAAAGGCGGGTATCATGGACGGCGACTTTTACCTTGCCGATCTGCTTTCCGCCGAAAACAAAACGTTGAAAGAAAAACTGTTTGTCCTGCTGAAAACAGACCATTACGAACTGGACAGGAAAATAGACGAGTCGGGATTTGAAAATTTCAAAACCACCGCCTTTTCCGACAGTCAAAAGGCACACACGCAGTTCTGGGCGAAATACGAGCGACCGCCCAGGGAAGATTACTGGGATTACATGGTCAATCGCCGCGATTTGCTTGTGCCGCAGGACGTGCGCGAGCGCAAGGGCAGTTTTTTTACGCCCAAACAGTGGGTGGAACTTTCGCAGCGCTACATCGCCGACGTGTTGGGCGAAGACTGGCAGGACGAATACA
>JAISMO010000061.1 GCA_031276675.1 Tannerella sp. | reverse complement strand
TGCGATAACACTGTTTCCATCGTATTAACAAAATACTCTGTAATTCTGCTTTAGCCTGTTTCATATTTCCTAACATGATTCCCCGGTTTTTATGCCGCAAAGGTAATAAAAAATCTATTGTTAAGTCTCGAAACGGTGATTTGTCCGGTAGCCGGTTTCTCCTGTCTCTTGACGTCCTGCGGACCTGTTAGCCGCTGAAACACATGCGGAAAACACAAAATTAAGTTGAGACGGGATGATTTGTTGCAGTGAATCGCTTACCTTTGTGGAGATTTTATTAATATATGGTGGCATGAAAAAGCTCAATTTGATTGTGAACGACCCCTGGCTGGCTCCATACGAGGAGGCGATCGTCGGGCGTTATCACTATGCTTGCCGGAAGGAGCAGGATTTGACGAATGGCGGTACACGGACCTTGTCCGATTTTGCATCGGGCTATCTGTATTTCGGGTTGCACCGGACGGC
Organism: Tannerella sp.; assembly: GCA_031276675.1. Classification (GTDB taxonomy): domain Bacteria; phylum Bacteroidota; class Bacteroidia; order Bacteroidales; family Tannerellaceae; genus Tannerella. The sequence continues at coordinate 25,991 of JAISMO010000061.1, read as the reverse complement.
GGACGGCTGGGTGTTTCGCGAATGGGCACCGAATGCGACGGCTATCTATCTGGTGGGGATGTTCAACGACTGGCAGCAAAAGGACGGTTTCCGACTGACACGCCTGGAAAACGGCGTGTGGGAAATCAAACTGCCGGAGACGGCGCTGCATCACGGCGATCTGTACAAGTTGCTGGTCGTATGGGAAGGAGGCTGCGGCGAACGCATCCCCGCGTGGTCCCGTCGCGTCGTGCAGGACGAACGGACCAAGATTTTCTCCGCCCAGGTCTGGCAACCCGAAAAACCCTATCGCTTTCGGAGAAAACATTTCAAACCTTCCGTCTCGCCGCTGCTGATCTACGAATGTCATATCGGTATGGCGACGCAGGAAGAAAAGGTGGGAACGTATGAGGAGTTCCGCACGCAGGTTTTGCCCCGGATTGTCCGCAGCGGATACAATGCCATCCAGATCATGGCAATTCAGGAACACCCCTATTACGGATCATTCGGCTATCATGTGAGCAGTTTCTTTGCCGCCTCGTCGCGCTTCGGCACGCCCGACGAACTGAAACACCTGATTGACGACGCCCACGCCTCAGGCATCGCCGTGATCATGGACCTGGTGCACAGCCATGCCGTCAGGAACGAAGTCGAAGGACTGGCGCGTTTCGACGGTTCCGCCGGACAGTATTTCCATACCGACCACCGTCGCGAACATTCGCACTGGGACTCACTCTGCTTTGACTACGGCAAAAACGAAGTGCTGCATTTCCTGCTGTCAAACTGCAAGTTCTGGCTGGAAGAATACCGTTTCGACGGCTTCCGTTTCGACGGCGTGACCTCGATGCTCTATTACAGTCACGGCATGGGAGAGTCTTTCTCCGGCTACGGCGATTATTACAATGGCCATCAGGATGGCGACGCAATCGTCTACCTCACGCTGGCCAACAAACTGATTCACGAGCTTAACCCCCTTGCCGTCACCCTTGCCGAGGAAGTGAGCGGAATGCCCGGACTGGCCGCACCGTTCAGAGACGGCGGCTACGGATTCGACTACCGCATGGCGATGAACCTGCCCGATTTCTGGATCCGGACCCTGAAGGAACGGAAGGATGAAGACTGGCATCCCTCGACGCTCTGGTGGGAAACGACGAACCGGCGTCCGGACGAGAAAACCGTCAGTTATGCCGAAAGTCACGACCAGGCGCTCGTCGGTGACAAGACGCTGATCTTTTGGCTCATGGATGCCGACATGTACTGGCACATGCGGGTCGGCGACGCCAGCCTGCGCGTGGACCGGGGCATGGCCCTGCACAAAATCATCCGGCTGATCACCGCGACAACGATGAATGGCGCCTACCTGAACTTCATGGGCAACGAGTTTGGCCATCCCGAATGGATTGATTTCCCGCGCGAGGGCAACGGCTGGTCATACAAGTATGCCCGCCGCCAGTGGCATCTGGTGGACAATCCGCAACTGAAATACCACTGCCTGGGCGAGTTCGACCGCCGGATGATTGCGCTGATTCGCGGAATAAAGAACTTTCAGGCGCTGCCGCTGGAAAAGGTCCGCGACAACGACGGCGACCAGGTGCTGGCCTACCGGCGCGGCAACTGGATGTTCGTCTTCAACTTTCATCCCCTCCGCTCCTTCACGGGCTATGGTTTTCTGGTGCCGCCGGGAACCTACCAGGTGGTGTTGAATACGGATGACCCCTGCTTCGGCGGCTACGGCCTGACGGACGATTCCATCGAGCACGCGACCCGCTACGATCCGCTCCATGCAAACGAAAAGAAGGAATGGCTGGAACTCTACCTGCCAGCCCGGACGGCCGCGGTGCTGAAAAGAGTAAAATAACGTGAGTTCGACGTAAGAAAAAGGCTAAAAAGAACAGGAAAAGAGATAAGATATTCACATCTTTATATCAAAATCAAATAAGTACGAACTGAAAACCGTATCTCTTACGGATACAAACTCAAACACCTCGGGAACCTGAAGGCGTTTGATACTCCATATGTATAAATCGAAAATCCATTTATGTGTGCTTTACAGTTCCGCATACCGGGTTCCACTTTGCAGCAGATCGCTCAGGTCGAACTCACGTTAAAATAACGCATGTTTTCCGTCATCCATCAGACCGCCCCGTTTAATAATGCATGGCGGTCACCCGATCCGGCGCCGATCGGCTACCCGATCTGCATTAGATCGGGTAGCCGATCCAATGCAGATCGGGGTGCAGATCGGCATTGGATCGGGATGTCTGCCATAGCGAGGGATAAACCCGGATGCTGCGCAACACAGGTAAAACCATTTCGGAAACTTCCGTTTTCGGTCGACCCCCCCCTCCGGCACACTTCCACAAAGTGTATTTTCCGGATGAAATGCACCCGAAAATGCCTGATCCTGTCACATCATTTTGCCTCTTGACTGTCTATATTCACGGATAGAGGATAACATGTGTGACTAACTTATATTACGGATGAAGCAGATACCTGCACATATTGAATCAATTATGATCGCCCTGTTTTCAGGCGAAGCAGCCGGTTCCGAGGTGAACATCCTGCGGGAGTGGCTGGATGCGTCTCCCGAACATCACGAATGGATGGAGACGTACCGGAGAACCTGTCTTCTCCTGAAAGCCGGGCGCCCAAACAGCCGGTACGATGCGGACAGGGCATGGAAGCAAGTGACGTCTGCCCTGAAGAAGAAACCCTCCCGTCCCGCCGCATTCCGGTGGATGAAGCTGCCATACCGCCATGCCGCCGTTTTCATACTGGCCTTTGCCGCCGGGGTGGGGGCCATGCGCCTTTATTATCCGGCGCAGGAGGCGGAGCAGACAGCCGGAGAACGGGAAACCTTTTTCACCGAATATACCGTGCCCTACGGCTCCAAGTCCAGGGTGATCCTGCCCGACAGTTCGCTGATCTGGATGAATGCCGGCAGCAAGCTCCGCTACAGTCAGGCCTTCAACCGCACGGACCGCGAAGTCTTTATCGAAGGAGAAGCCTATTTCAAGGTGGCCCGAAACGAAGCAAAACCCTTCTTTGTGAAAACCTCTGCCGTCACGCTGAAAGTGCTGGGCACCAGTTTCAATGTAAAGGCCTATCCGGAAGAAGAACAGGTGGAAACCACCGTCGAATCCGGCAGCGTACAGGTGTTGAGGAATGTGGCGGGACAGCTGATGGATAAACTGATACTGACCGCGGGCGAAAAAGTCACGGTGATGAAGGCGGCGCAGGCCGACAGCCTGACCCCCGTCCGGCCCCTGCCGCCCCGGGAGCAGCCGGAGGCCCGCGCCGTGATGCCGGAAAAGCCTGCCGGAAAAACGGTTGTGACCCAGAACGTGACCACCGAACTGTATACCTCCTGGAAGGATACCCGCTGGCTGATCAGGAAAGAAATGCTGGAATCCCTGGCCGTCAAGCTGGAAAGACGGTACAATGTCCGCATTTCATTTGCCGACGAATCCCTGAAACACTTTTCCTTTTCGGGCACGCTGCTGGATGAAACGCTGGAACAGGTGCTGGAAGCCATCAAACTGTCCGCTCCGGTCAACTATGCGATTAACAAAAACACGGTGAAGCTCTCCAGAAACCGATGGATTGCCGCCGATGATCATACTAACTGATTTAAGTACAAATGATTTTTTTAATTTGAATGCCTATGAGAAAGAATGTTTTCAGTCCCGGATGGAGCCGGATAGTGAAAAGCATGTGTGTAATGCTCTTTATCGGTGCAGCCGCCTTGTCGGCCAGGCCCGATCAGAAATTAACCATCCGCAATCACAGGGGGACGTTGAATGAGTTTTTCAGAGAAATTGAAAAACAGAGCGAGTACCGGTTTTTCTATAATGACGAACTGGTCAGGATTGAGAAGGATGTACACCAGCTGGATGTGAAGAACAAATCCATTGATGATGTATTGACCGCTTTGCTGGCAAATACGGGGCTGTGCTACAAAATACTGGATAACAATCTGATTGTTATCTCTTCCCTGGAACTGCTGCAAAGTTTGAGCGTGTCGGGAGCGGTGGTTGACGCGACCGGCGAACCGGTAGCGGGCGTCAACGTGTCCGTGAAGGGAACGACCATCGGCACAATCACCGATGCCAGCGGGAAATTCAGCCTGAACGTGCCGAACAGCGACGCGGTGATTGTATTTTCGTTCATCGGATACACGACGCAGGAAATCAGGGTCGGCACACAGCGGACTCTGCGAATCGTCCTTCAGGAAGACAACCTGCAACTGGAAGAAGTCGTGGTTGTGGCATACGGTACGGCGAAGAAAAAAGACCTGACGGGCGCGGTGAGCACGCTGGATCCGAAGCTGGTGGCCGCGCAGTCCAACTCGTCCGTGAGCAGCGCACTGGAAGGCGCTGTTGCCGGCGTGCAGGTATCGAAAACGGAAGGTCAGCCGGGTCTGGACATGACCATCCGTGTGCGGGGGTTGGGAAGCACCAACGAAAATGCGGCCAACGCATTGATTGTGATTGACGGCGTGCCTCAGGAGAAGACAAACATCCTCTCGTCCATCAATCCGAATGATATCGCCAGCATGACGATACTGAAAGATGCCGCATCCACGGCGCTGTACGGTTCGCGCGGCGCCAACGGCGTGGTGCTGATCACGACCAGGAAAGGCGTCTCAGGCAAGGCTAAAGTCACCTTTGATGCACGCTGGGGATTAAACACGATGACCAACAACCTGCCGGACCTGGTGCGTGATCCCAGGCAGGTATACGAACATCAGTGGCTGTTGAATTACAACACATACCGCTATGCAGACGGCACGCCCTACCAGAACAGCGGGTATAAACTTGACGTGCAAAATCCGAAGCACACGCACGAAGAAGCCGCCCTGTATGCCAGCCAACATTTGTTTAACTACAGCGGAAACAGCAATTCGCTTGCCATAAACAACATGTTGAACTGGATGGTATACTCTTTCCCCGGCTGGGACGATGAAAGCAATTACGAACGCATCGAATCGGGCACCAAGGAAACGGCTACCATGCTGAACAGCTTTCTTGTCGGCACGGACGGCAAACTCAATCCGCAGGCCCGGCTGCTGTATAACGATACGTATTATGACGTCCTGTTGAAAAACCGTTTCCGCCAGGAATACAATGTTTCGGCCAGCGGAGGTACGGACAAGGTCAATTACCATATATCCATGGGTTACCTGCAGGATCCGTCCTATATCGAAACCTCATCGTTCGACCGTTATGTAGGGCGTGCCGTTTTGAACGGAAACGTGACCAACTGGTTGAAGATCGGCACCAACATCAATTATTCATATCGTGTGACCAATGCGCAGCCTGCCCATTATTCGAGAGCGAACGGTGAAATATACCAGGGTTTGGGCGATTCCAATCATAATGTTTTTTCTGCTGTCATGAGCGAACTCCCCATCATGCAACTCTACGCCCATAATCCGGATGGCAGTTATATCATCAATCCGGACGGCACCAGGAAGGTGCATGAGGTGGACGGCGACGGAAGATCCATGGTTGGACCAACGCTGACCGACCCGTGGCAAAATGTCTTCGGCAATATTTTCAAGAAAATGGAAAATGACAAGCAGACGTTGAAATCCCATTACATTACCACCCGGACGTATGCCGATGTGAAATTCCTGAATGATTTCACCTTTACGGCAAACCTCTCCGTGGACGGCTCGTTCGACAATATCACCCGCTACCTGAATAACGTGACGGCCGGTGCGGCCGGCGTGGGCGGCTTAAACAAGCAGAACGGTTCGAGTGTCAATCTCAATGCGCAGCAACTGTTGAATTATGACCGCGATTTCGGCAAACATCATGTAGACGTCCTTTTGGGGCATGAATTTAACCAGTATTCGTATGAAGACATGATTTTCACCACGACCCATTCGCTGATTCCGAATTTTCCCGTCTACGGCAACTTTGTCGGCGTCTATACCGGCAACCGGGTGGGAAGCCGGGCCGTGCGCTACGGCAATCCGGGCGGTAACATGTGGCAGATGGCCATGGAGAGCTATCTGGGACGCGCCAATTATATTTTTGACAATAAATATTATGCAAGCCTTTCTTTGCGTCACGACGGTTCCTCCAAATTTAAAAACGCCAACGACCGCTGGGGTACCTTCTGGTCGGTGGGAGGCGGATGGCGAATCTCGGGCGAGAAATTCATGGAAAGTACGAATGAATGGCTGAACAACCTGAAAGTCCGTGCCAGCTACGGCGTACTCGGCAATCAGGCAGGTATCGGCACCTACGGCACCTATCAGACCTGGACGCTGGGCGCCATTTATTCGGCAACGAGCGCAGGCCCTGCACAGGAGCGTATCCCGTCAAGCTACACCCTGAGCCAGGGGGCGCGGGTATATGAAAACCTGACATGGGAGAATATCCACACGCTGGATGCGGCCCTGGAGTTTGACCTGTTCAACCGCGTACACGGTGTGGTCGACTGGTACAACCGTGAAACCGTGAACGCGTTCTTCGGGAACGTGCTGTCCACTGCGGCCGAAGCCTTTGCCCTGACTACCAACCTGACGATGAATAACGCCAAAATCCGTAATCGAGGTGTGGATGTGGAACTGAATATCGACCTCGTTAAAAGCAAAGATTTCTACTGGAACGTGGGATTCAACGGAAGCCATTTCAATACCGTCCTGACCAAAATGCCGGAAGGACAGGGCGACGCCACCATCGGCGGCAATATGCTCATTGCCGGCGAGGTGCCCTATCTGCGCGGCGAAGGCAAACCGTATTACAATCTCTATGCCTTCAAATACGAAGGGCCTGACCCGGACTGCGGCGTTGCACTGTGGAGTCATGTCGTGACTAAGAAGAACCATGACGATGGACTCTTTAAGGATACGCCGGTGGGCGAAAGGGTGAAAACTTCCAACTATTCGCTTATTTCCAGCTATGACCGCGTTGAAATGGGTGACGCCGTGCCCGACTGGATCGGCGGTTTCAATACGAGCCTGCGTTACCGGAACTTTGATTTCACCGGTTCCATTGCCTATCAGTTTGGCGGTTTAACGAACTGGAGGGATGCGATTAATTATTATGAAATTGATTTCGGACGCGACCATCCGATGCTGATTGACAAGGAAGTCATCGGCAATACATGGACGCCGGAAAACCCGAACGCCAAATTCCCGATTGCCGTAATGAACAAGAACAATGCATGGGCATACGGTCTGGCAGACATGACGGCAACCTCCCTGACGGTTTTCAGCGCTTCGTATTTCAATCTGAAGAATCTGACGCTCGGCTACACCCTGCCGGCTTCGCTGACCGGCAAGGCGCAGATAAGCAGCCTGAGAATCTATGCATCGGCTGATAACTGTTTGATGTTTAGCGCGCACAAAGGACTGGACCCGCGCATGTCCTTAATCGGCAAATTGCCCCAGTATGCCTATCCTTATTTGCGTGTATTTAATGTGGGGCTGAATATTGAATTCTAAAATACAGATGATTATGAAAAAGTATATGGTTATTTTATGCGTGTGCATGATGGGATGGGCCTCGTGTGCCGACAGGCTGGAGCTAAGCCCGGCCAATCAAATCACACAGGAACAGATCATGGAACTCCTTGCCTCGGGCGACAGCAGCAAAATTGACATCGTGCTGGGCGGGCTGGCCTCCAATCTCCCGTATATCTGGCATCGCGACCTGGGCGGTTCCGACCATCGAAACAACAGCCCCCTGGGACTGATGTATTACCACAGTTTGCAGGGGTACGACATTGTGATCGGTGAAAATGTGACCGAAACATTCGGATATTCCTGTTATGCGGGTCGCGATCAGCGAACCGGATTGAATATCTTTAATGTCCCGAACTGGAATTTGGGATGGAAGTGTGTGGCTGAAGCAAACCGTTTGCTGGACCTCCTGACGGATGAAATTACAGGAGACAACAAAAGGCTGAAAACCTTCAAGGCCCAGGCGCTGACTTTGCGCGCACTGGCTTACAACTGGCTGATGGAAAACTATCGGGAAGCCTATCACAGCGACGGTACGGGCCTGATGATTTATGACAAAATCGGTGGAACCTACAAACCCTATTCGACCGCCGGTGAAGTGTATGATTTCATCAGGCAGGACCTCCAGATCGCTACCGGTCTGTTTGCCGAAGTCCAAACGGGCGAAGAGAAGGACGGTTACACCCTGGCCGACTATTCGGACATTGACCTGGGAGTAGCCAATTTTGTCCGGGCGCGCGTATCGTTGCTGACCGGAGACTATGCCACAACCATTGCCTCGTGCAGCGCCATTCAGGCCAAATATCCCGATCTGATTGCCCCCGAATACTATGGAGGAAAAAATTCAGGTACGGCGGCCAGTCCGGAATTTGAAATGGAAACGAATGCCTTCCTGAATTTCGCACATAATCCGGAAATCATCTGGGGATTCCCGAACGTGGTGGGTAACCGCAATGAAGTCTATACGGCATGGAACGTACTGAGTTACAGTTACGGCGGCTCTGCGGGTGATTATACGCGCATCGTGAATACGCTCTACGATCAGATCAACGCCGGCGACATTCGCAAAAGCGCATTTCTCGACGGGAATACCCGATTCGAGAACTACATGTACGAAAGCGAAACCTCACCCACGGACCGCACCGTTCCGGCATACAGCAACCTGAAATTTGCCGCTTCGCTGGGCAAAAACGGATCGAAAGCCAATGCCGACCTGGGCACGAACGATATCTGTTACATGCGCGTCTCGGAAGTATTGCTGATGAAGGCTGAAGCGCAGGCAAAAAGCGGCGACGAGGCAGGAGCGAAAGCTACACTCAACACGCTGCTGGCAGCCCGCAGTGTCAACGACGCCGCGCTGACGGCCGACAATTACGGCGGCGGCGCCGGCAGCGTGCTTGACCAGGTAAAACTGCAATGGCGAATCGAGATGTGGGGCGAGAACGCAGCGGAATATTTCAACAACAAACGCTGGGGGATAGATGTGGTACGTTCCGAAAGCAACTCCAGCCACCGGGAAACCAGGACCATTCCGGTGAGCAGCATGACCCTTCCCATTCCCGACAATGAACTGCTCTACAATCCGAACGTGCAATAGCGCAGAAACGGACGGTTAAAGCAGGAAAGCAGGAGGAAAACAGCACGGTTTTCCTCCTGCTTCTGTTTTCGGCCCCTCCGGTCGCGGAACCTCTCCGCACGTTTTCCCAACGCCTCCGGCGTACAGCGGACGACCCTTCGAAATTCATTCCATGGATAAACGTCTGTTATCGGGACGAATCATCCTTTACTTGATAACATTGGGTTTTAATCCAATGGCATCAGGTGAAGCAAAACCGGATGATACATAAATGAGGTTTGTCTGTTACATCTTATTAATTTTTCATCGCTTAGAGATTTTTATGTTCCGAAATTTGTCGGTCTGATGCCGGGCTGGTACATTTGCGGCTTTCATATAAATCGTGATTTACACATCATGCAGTTAAAAAGATTTTACATGTTTTGTCTGTTGCTGATCCTCAGCCGGAGTTTCACTTCGGCAAGAGACAATCTCCGGCTCCCGGATACGCGGACGCTGGGGATGGGAGGGAACGGTGCGTCACATTCCGCCCTTTTCAATCCGGCCATACTGGCATTGCAGGAACGGAAAGAAGTACGGATTGACTATTTCAACCGCTATGCGATAAAAGAACTGGCCACAATCAGCGGAGGATTCTGCTTTCCGAACCGCATCCTTCCGACCGGCCTGCACGTGGCTTCCTTCGGCTACGACGCCTATCGCGAAAGCATGTTTCGCCTTTCGGCCGCCAAACGGCTGAACGCCTTCTGGACGCTGGGCGTCAGCCTTCAGTATACCTTCATCCAGTCGGAACTGTTCGAGTCGAACGTTTCGCGCCTCTCTACGGACATCGGCGCTTCGTTCCAGCCTGTGGACAACTGGCTGATAACAGGCTCGGCCATCCATGTGCCTTCCGTTTCATTAAGCAGTGAAGATATAGACAGTGAACGGATCGGATCTTACCTGATTGAACTGGGCGTCAACTGGCAGTTTATTGACAATCTGTTGATCACCGGCGGCCTGGCCCACAATAAGGAGACGCCCCGGAAGGCTTCGCTGGGAATGGAATATCGCCCTTACGACCGCTTTCACCTGCGCTCCGGTGTGCAAACGGACCCTTTCTGTCCCTCGCTGGGTGCGGGATACCGCTTTGCCGGACTGACAGCGGATGTTGTGATGATTTATCATCCGGTATTGGGGATCAGTACCGGGCTGGGACTGTCCTGTTCCTTTTAAATGATTGACCGTGAAACGATGGTTGACTGTATGGCTTGCCGGTCTGTTTATGGCCTGCTATTATCCGAAAGCACAAACCGTTCCTTCCGGAGATAAATGGATGGAATACCTCGAAGAGCTGTCGGAAGATTTGGAAAATGAAGACCGAATCGAAACATTATATGCCGATTTGTCCTACCTGACGGAACATCCCTTGGATTTGAACACGGCGGATGCGGAAACGTTCAGGCGGTTACCGTTTCTGTCGGACGCGCAGATCGAGGCTCTGCTCGCATACCGCATACGCTATGGCCCCATGATGACCGTTTATGAACTGAAAAACATCGAAGCGCTGGACTGGTCGACCATCGAACTGCTGCTGCCCTTTGTGTATGCCGGCGAAATCGACGCGCAGCGACCGCTGACTTTCCGGAACGTGCTGAAATACGGTTCCCATGAACTGGTGGTGCGTTACGACCCGGCTCTCCAGCAAAAACAGGGATACAGGCCGCAGCCCGACAGCATTCTGCAACACTATCCGAACCGGGTCTATCTGGGCGAACCGTTCTACCATTCCCTCCGTTATTCCTGTACGTTCGACGAACGCCTGCAGGCCGGTCTGGTGGCGGAAAAGGATGCCGGCGAACCGTTCGGAAAGCGCATTCACAAGGGATATGACTACTATTCCGCACACGTATTGCTGCGCAACATGGGCTGGCTGAAAACACTGGCGGTTGGAGATTACAAAGTCTCTTTCGGACAGGGACTGGTCATCAGTCATGACTTCATGCCCGGACGGAATGCCTTTCTGACACAGGCTGAGCGGCGTACCAGCGGTTTCAGGCGGCATTATTCGACGTATGAAACCAACTTTTTCCGGGGACTTGCTTCTACCGTTCAGTGGAAAGATTTCAATCTGAGCCTTTTTTATTCTTCCCGCCGGCTGGATGCCTCGGTGGACGGCAGGCGCATCACTTCCTTCAAGACGGACGGACTGCACCGTGTGGCGAGTGAGCGTGAAAAGATGCGGAACGCCGACACGCGGACGGGCGGCGGGAATCTCCGCTATGCAACGCCGCAGGTGGTTGTCGGTCTGACGGTCTTGACGTACTCATTCGGCGACCGGTTCGTTGACCCGGACCCGGCGCCTTATAACCGCTTCTACTTTCGCGGCACGCAGAACGTCAATGCCAGTGTGGACTACCTGTTTAAAAACAGACAGCTGAAACTGTTCGGCGAGACGGCCGTTTCAAAAAACAGCGCCTGGGCTACGCTGAACGCGCTTCAGTGGACGCCGGCGTCCTATGCCTCCGGTTTGATTTTATATCGCTCGTATGCCCGCGATTACCATGCTTTTTATGGCTCTGCCTTTGCGCAAAACAGCGTTGTGCAGAACGAGCAGGGACTTTATCTGGGGATGCAGCTGACGCCGGCGGCAGACTGGAAATTCGCCGGCTATGCGGATTTCTTCCGTTTCCCGTGGCTGAAATACAACGTGGACGCTCCGTCTTCAGGCGTCGAATACATGGCACAGGCAGATTATGCGAAAGATAATCACTGGTCCATGTATCTTCGCTACCGCTACCGGCAGAAAGAGCTGAATCAAACGCTCGAGCATCAGCCCGAGACGCAGGTCTTGCCCTGTGGACAGCATCGCATCCGGTGGCAGCTGACGTCCGAACCGGCCGCGGAGCTGTTTTTGCATACGGCCGCGGAGGCGTCTTTTTATTCGGATGAGAAACGGAAAAGCCGCGGATGGATGGTGTCTCAGAGAGCCGGGTGGAAACCGGCCCGCCTGCCCTTGCAGGCCGACCTTTATCTGGCGTATTTTCATACGGACGATTATTACAGCCGGCTCGGTTCATACGAGAAGAAACTGCTCTATGTCTATAACACGCCGTTTCTTTACGGAAAAGGGATACGCCTGTCTTCCGTTTGCCGGTATTTCCTGATGAAAAAGCTTTCCGTATCGGTCAAGGCCGGGTGGACGCACCGTCTGGAAGGCGAATCCACCGGCAGCGAACCGGAAACCGTTGAAGGCCGTAATCGAATCGAATTGAACCTGATGGCACAGTGGAAACTTTGACCGGATGGGTCAGTTTAGCGAACCGCCGCCGCGCGCTTGATGCCCCGGAAGATTTCGGGTGCGCCGTCTTTCGGACAGAGACGGAAAAGGTAAACGCCCGGCGGGAGCGACCGGGTTTGAATCTGCCTGTCCGGATGTTCCACCCGCAGACAACACCTCCCGTCCGCCGTGTATACCTCTACCCGTTCGAGGCGGTCGAATCCTTTCAATTCTACCTGACTGTCAAATACGGACGGATACAGGGCGATGGCGTTTGCTTCCACCCCGGCATGACCCGTCGACAGTTCCACCAGCGCGCTAAGCTCCCCCTCGTCGTTGCCGAACTGGGCGGATACCTGATAGCGGGCATTCGACACCGGTTCCTGATCGACATATCTCCTGCCTGAAACGGAGGCTGTCCCGATTTTCGTCTGATTCCGGTAGATGTTATAACCCGATATTTCCGGAAACGCAATCGGCTGAAAACTGTACAGCGTGATGTTTCCCGGCAGGTAGTTCGAATCGGCGATGCGTCCGGTGGCGCCGGTGTCGCTGGTCCGGATGGAAAACGCATCCGGCGAGCCGGACCCGGATGCCGGCAATTCTCCTTCGGTGGAGGTGACGACGGCGGCGACGAAAAAGTTCAGATTAAATGCATCGTCCGGATCCTTTTCGTTATACAGCGTGTTCCAGTGCCGGCCGTCAAACGAATAAATATTCCCTTTTCCCTGAACGGCAGGGCCTCCGTCGCACACGGCCGGATACTCTGCCGGACGGTTCGAGATGCGGGAAATGTACAGGGAAACGATCAGCGGCTGCGAACCGTCAATGACAAAAGGCGCGGTCAGGGGAACGGTATTCACGGCGCCATACTGCATGGCGCCGATGCTCTGCCGGCAGGTTCGGTTTCCCTGCACGATGTAGATCTCATACGAATTGTTTCTGACGGGCACGTACCGGATGGCGGCAAGCGTTTTCCGGTGAAAAGGCTGCATCTCTTCCCTGTCCCAGCACTGGCCGAAGTAGAACCGCCGGGTGTCATCCACCAGCACCTGCGCAGTGGCATGGGAGCTGCCCCGGTAAAGCGTCTGTTCATACAGGGGCGGTTCCCAGAGCACGGCCACTTTTTCTGAAACCGTCGGTATGGCAGAGACGTTCACCGGCGCCTTGTATTCGGGAACCGAAACGGTTGCCTGGCTGAAGCCCGATTCCTGCCGGTTGTCGTAAACGGCCGAAACGCTGTACGTATGCCATCCGGCCGCCGGAGAAACTTCCGTATGGGAAAGCTCCGCAGTCTCGCCCGTGTTCGTGTCATTGTCGTAAATACGGTATGTCAGCGGGACGCCGGATGCGGGCGCTTCCCAGTTCAGCCGGACCGTTTTCGACTCATAGACGGCCTGCAGCTTGTCGGGAGCGGGCATCTGCCCGCTGTGATAGCGGCCCTCCAGCGTTTCCGCTCCCGAACCGGCGGGATCCAGGTAGTCGGCCATCGAAGACTCGTACTGGTCCCAGTGACGGCTCAGTTTCCCGTACAGGTTCAGTCCGGTCGGATCGGAGCAGGTAGAACTTCCGCCCGTCAGGGAGGCGACAACCAGCTGGTTTTCGTTAAACAGAGGCGATCCGGAAGAGCCTTTTTCCGTGATACCGTGGCCGTTCGCCGTTTCGTCAAAAACCACATTCCAGTGGGCGTTCCAGTCTCCCATGAGCGAATTGCTGGCCTTGAACGTGGCCGAGACGGCCGGATTCCGATAGGTGGAAATCTTCATGTAGTCACCCGCCGGACGGTGGATGCTCACGCCCGAGAGCGCCGGCCGGTCGCGCCTGTCCCAGCCGTTGTAGTAAACCTCATAGGACGCCGGGATGCCGGCATTCAGCAGCAGCAGCAGGCCGTCGGACTCGCCGTTCGTCTGCGTGGCCGCCATTCTCCGGCAGCCGGTCATGGTCTTGTAGGGTACAGCGCCCGACCCGCTGCCGCAGCCGTTCGTTTCATAATGAAAATAAAACACCCACTGTTTCAGGTCTTCCTCCGAGGCCTCGTTGTTGTCGCCATCCACCGCACAGTGCTGCGCCGTCAGGATATAGGGTTTCAGGTTCTGGGCCGTATTGTTGAGCAGCGAGGCCGAACAGAGGTAGCTTTTGGAACCAATCCGCTGCATCATGTAGCAAACGCCTTTCTGCTGGCTTCTCCAGCGGTCGCCTTCCTGGCAGTTGACATTCACCTCGCAGGAAGCGCCTGCACGCAGCGAGACGGCGCCGTCCCGGACAGACAGGTGACTGTATCCGTATCCAACGGCTTCGATGTTGATGCGCAGGTCGCTGTCGTCCGGCGACGCCACATATTCCAGCGTCAGTTCGTCGCCCGCCACCAGCTCCGTCGCAAAACGGCCGCCCGACGGATGCGTGCGATGCGTGTAGGCTCCCAGTACCTGCGTTTTTTCGGCATTGTACACAAAAAGCCGGCCCCCTTCGGGAATATGGAAATCCGAATAGTAAAGCAGCAGCGCCAGCGCGCCCCTGGCCTGAAGGTGCAGTTGCCAGACACGTTCGCCGCCGGGCAGCGTACTCCACCGGCCCGCATTTTGCGGATTCAGGGCCACCTCAATCAGGGTGGCCACGGCTGTCGGCGCTCCTTCGGCAGCCTGCCACTCGTCAACGCGCCGGAGGTCTTCCGCATAAAACGTAACCGGGATCTGTTCAACGGCCAGACCGCTCCGCATGGTGACGGCATATTGAAAACTGGGAGGAAAACCTCCTTCACTTATTTGCGCAAATGCAGTGATTGCCTGTAGCGCCAGTATACCCGCAAAACCGGCGACCCTGCCGAATGTGCCATGCTTTTTCTTCATCAATCTTCTTTGTTTTAAGTGCTTGAACTGTTGACTGCAAAGATACATGAAATTTTGATACAAATACCCGGCGCTTCAAAAGCGCGGAGGCAGCCGCATGAAAATTGCATCCGGAAAGGAGCTGACCGCACAAAATCACACCCTGTAAGGCCACCGCCGGCAAACCTTTGATTATAAACGCTGCCGTGACGCACCCTGCGTCGCGACACGGCACAGCGTTGTGTCGTGACGCAGCATAGCGTTATGCTGTGACGCAGCATAGCCTTATGCTGTGACGCAGCACAGCCTTATGCTGTGACGCAGCATAACGTTATGCTGTGACACGGCATAACACGGCGCCGCGACAGACAGGCTGCAAGGCGGTCTCCGCGCCCGCCCGCGGCCTTGCTCCGCACCTGCTCCGCGCCTCCGTCTTGCGGCAGTCCGGCTTTTTCGTACCTTTGCCGGAAATTTTTCAGTTATGACAGTCGAACAACAGCTTGCAGCATCGGTGAAATCAGCCCTCAAAACCCTCTATGGCACGGACGCCGGGGAGGTACAGCTGCAGAAAACAAAGAAAGAGTTTCAGGGACACCTTACCCTGGTGGTGTTTCCTTTCCTGAAGGCCTCGAAAAAGTCGCCCGAACAGACAGCCCGCGAAATCGGCGATTACCTGCTGAGGGAAGAACCGGCGGTAGCGGCATATCATGCCGTTAAAGGCTTTCTGAACCTGCGGGTGGCCGCGCGGCGATGGATGGAACTGCTGAATGAACTCGGCCGTCAGCCCCGCTACGGCATCTGTTCGCCGAACGAACAGTCGCCGCTGGTGATGATCGAATATTCGTCGCCCAATACAAATAAACCGCTCCATCTGGGACACGTCCGCAACAATCTGCTGGGCTACAGCCTGGCGGAAATCCTGAAGGCAAACGGCTGCCGGGTGGTGAAAACGAACATTGTCAACGACCGCGGCATCCACATCTGCAAGTCCATGCTGGCCTGGCAAAAGTGGGGTGGAGGAGCGACCCCCTCCTCCACCGGCAGGAAGGGCGACCATCTGGTGGGCGATTGCTACGTGCAGTTCGACCGGCATTACCGAGAAGAATTAAAGGCGCTTGAGGCCGGAGGCTTGAGCCGCGAGGAGGCCGAAAAACAGTCGTCGCTGATGGCGGAAGCGCGCGACATGCTCCGCCGCTGGGAAGCCGGCGACGCGGAGGTCGTCGCCCTGTGGCGGATGATGAACGGCTGGGTCTATGAAGGTTTTGACGCCACATACAGGCAGCTGGGCGTGGACTTTGACCGCATTTATTATGAATCGCAGACCTATCTGGAAGGGAAAAAAAAGGTGCTGGAAGGCCTGGAGAAGGGCGTATGCTACCGCCGCGACGACGGCTCCGTCTGGGCCGACCTCACGGCCGACGGGCTGGACGAGAAGCTGCTGCTCCGTTCCGACGGGACGTCGGTCTACATGACCCAGGACATCGGCACGGCCAAACTGCGTTTTGACGATTATCCGGTTGACCGCATGATCTACGTGGTCGGCAACGAACAGAACTATCACTTTCAGGCGCTTTCCATCCTGCTGGACAAACTGGGTTTTGCCTTCGGACGGGGACTGGTACATTTCTCGTACGGCATGGTGGAATTGCCGGAAGGGAAAATGAAAAGCCGCGAAGGAACCGTGGTTGACGCCGACGACCTGATGGAGGAAATGATTGCCGCCGCGCGCGAGATTTCCGGCGAACTGGGCAAACTGGACGGCCTGAGCCGTGAAGAAGCGGACGAAATCATCCGCATCATTGGACTGGGGGCGCTGAAATACTTTATCCTGAAGGTCGACCCGCGCAGGAATATGGTCTTTCATCCGAAAGAATCGATTGATTTCAATGGAAATACAGCCTCGTTCATTCAGTATGCCCACGCGCGGATTCGCTCCGTGCTGCGCAAGGCGGAGGAACAGGGATGGGTACTGTCCGGCGAATCCCTGTCGCCGGAAACGCCTCTGACGGACAGGGAGGAAGCGCTGATTCAGCGGGTGGCCGACTTTGCGGCGGTGGTTCGGGAAGCCGGCGAAACCTGCAGTCCGGCCTGCATAGCCAACTATGTGTATGACCTTGTGAGGGAGTATAACCAGTTTTACCACGACTGTTCCATTCTGAACGAGCCTGATGAATCCGTAAGGCGGGAGCGGCTGGCGCTGTCGGCCAAAGTGGCGGAGATCATACGTTCGGGCATGTCGCTGCTGGGGATTGAGGTGCCGGAACGCATGTGAAAGGAAGGGAGAAGCAGCGTGTCGCATGTATGCTGTGCGGCAAGCATGTGTTGTGCAAAAAGGCATTTGTATCGAATGTATTGTGAAGTACGCACGATACTTGAAATCGCACCGGAAGTTTTTTACGGCTGTTTCTTTTTTTGAAATGCAGTTACAAGTCCCGCAGGAACGGTACTTGGTCAGTCCTTATTAAGTCCTTTCTTTTTCGGTGGAGAAGGAATGATAATTTTTACCCCTTTGATTTCCGGTTTCCCCTTGCCACCACGATCGTATGCAAGTTCTTTCGGTAAGGCTGTTTGATTGTCTTCCATTTGATTAAGAAGCGGCTCTGTGGTGTGTCCATCGACTTGCCGGCCTATGAAATATACTTCACTTCCGGCGTCAGGATCACACCGAAACGCTGATAGACTGCCTCCCGGATACGTTCGGCAAATAACGCGATTTCATGGCCCGTTGCACCACCATAATTGACGATGACCAGTGCCTGACGATCATAGACTCCTGTTGCCCCCGCGCGTTTTCCCATGAAACCGCACTGCTCGATCAACCAGCCGGCGGAAAGTTTCATGCGACCGTCCTGAAGCGGATGGAAAGGCATCGAAGGGTAATCCTGTTTCATCCGGTTGAATTGCTCTTGCGAAACTGCCGGATTGACAAAAAAACTGCCGGCATTGCTCAATTGGTCCGGGTCGGGCAGTTTTTCACGACGAATACGGATGATGGCCTCCCGCACTTTGGCAACGGTCAGCGGAACCGAATCGGCAAGCAATTCTTTCAGATTACCATACGCAAGGTTAAACACGGGTTTCCTGGCCAGGCGTAGCGTCACGCAGGTAATGATGCAGGGTGCATGACTTTCGTCCTTGAAATAACTGTCCCGGTAGCCATACCGACAGGCTTCATTTGTAAATACCCGTTTCTCGCCTGTCGGCAGATACGCTTCTACCGATTCGATGACATCCTTGATTTCCACGCCATAAGCGCCGATGTTTTGCACGGCAGCCGCACCCGTTTCGCCGGGAATTAGCGACAGATTTTCAATGCCGCCCCAGCCATTGTCCGCAGCCCGTGCCGCCACGTGATCCCACGTCTCGGCCGCACCGACATGCAACCAGACGGCGTCGTCCGTTTCGCGTACCGGTTCGATTCCCCGAATAGCCGAATGGAGAACAATACCGTTAAAATCATCCAGAAATAAAAGATTGCTTCCACTGCCGATATGCAGGGAAGGCAATTCCTGAAAGTATTCGTCCCGCAGAATACGTTCCAGTTCCCTCTCGTCGTCATATTCCATAAACCAGCGAGTTTGTACGGGAAGGTGGAACGTATTGTAATGCTCCAAGGAAAAGTTTTGCTCTATTCTCATGCCGTTTGACTATATCGCAAAAGAGAATTTCTCTCCCCGCAACGGGGAGAGAAATTCTCTTGGTTTTTAATTTGTTACAGGACGATCAATAGCGGCGTTCCAGTATCCAGGCGTCTTGGAAATTCGGATAATACTTCGAACGAACGGCTTCGCGGCTTTGTGCCGCTTCCTGACGGGTTTCGTGACTGGTTAGAATCACGCGCAACATCCCCTGTTCGTTTTCGCCCAGAATCGGCATATATCCTTCAGCCTGCATCCGCTCTTTCAACGAATAGGCGTTGGTTTGATTTTTAAAACTGCCGATGACCACGCTGTAAAGTTTGATTCCATTGGCGTTTTCTCCCGCTATCGCACTGATTCGTTCCTGTCTGGCCGGCGGTGTTGCCGTCTTGGATTTGCTCACTGGCTCAATGATTTCCTCTTCCTCTTCAGCCGGAACTGAGTAATCTACCACTTCATTTTCTTTCGCCTGTTCATAAGCAGCCTTGTAAGCTTTCTGTTTGGATTTACATGAAACACAACACAGCAAAGCTAACCCAAGCACCACTCCTATTAATCCTGCACTTTTCATATCAGTTACATTATAAATTAATTCCGCAAATATATGAAATTATTGGAAACCAGTCGTGAAATAAACGGTAATTATGCAATTCTACAAGCGGTTTCGGAATTTTTTGCCGAAAGATTCGTTTATTTCAATGGCTTTATCCTGATATTCCGGAATTTCAGCGGCGAACCGTGTCCCAGGAAGCCGATATGGCCGCTCCTGTTGAACAGTCCCGGATGTTCTTTCCCGTCGGGCGTACCGTTTTTCGTCGCTTCACGGATATTTCCATCCAGAATCACTGTGCCGTTCAGTGTGACTTTGATATGGTCGCCGTCGGCAATCACTTCCTGAGCGTTCCATTCGCCCGTCGGTTTCAGAAATCCGCGTTTAGCCGGCAGAATTCCGTAGACCGAACCGTGATACTGATATTCGTGCAAGTCTTTGTATACCGGATGTTCATTGTCCAGAATCTGCAGTTCCATCCCGATGTAGGCGGCGTCGCCGTCTATCGGCGTACGGATGCCCAGGCCGTTGTTGGCGGCGGGTGTCAATTGAAATTCAAAGCGAAAGATGAAATTCGCATATTCTTCTTTAGTATACAAATTTGCGTGCGACTTGGCGCCGGTTTTGTCCGGATCCATGACGATGCAGCCGTCTTCCATCGTGTAGTTGAGCAGATTCCCCATCCATTCGTGCATGTTCGTGCCGTCGAACAGGATTTTGAAGCCTGCTTTCTTTTCTTCCTCCGACAGTTGGAAAGGCGCCGGAGACTCCAGTTCCTTTATGTAGATATTCCGGTAATAGACCTTGCTGCCATGCGCCTGTAATTCGATTTGTTCCACCGGCGGAACGGGTTGTTTCCGGTCCCAGTAATTTTCCAGAATCACGTCATCGGTCACTAATTCACCGTTCAGCTTCACCGTCACCCGGTCGCCAACCATCTTGATGTAGAATGTGTTCCATTCACCCAGCCTGTTATCGGCCACTTTCAGCGGCTTGCTTTCGTGTACTTGATTGTTATACAGACCTCCGGAGCCGACCTGTGCACCCACATTGACACGTGACGTGTCCCAAATCTGAACCTGCGGCGTGCCGCGCAGATAAATGCCGGCATCGGCTTCCGGGCCGGCCGGGTCAAGTTTCCAGTCGATGTACATTTCCATATCGCCATACTGCTTTTCCGTGCAGAGGTTGAATCCGCTCCCGACAAAGGTGAGCAGACCGTTTTCAACCACCCAGCCCTTCCGCATCTGTTCGTTGGCCAGGGCCTGTCGTTTGGCCAGTTCGGCCGGTTTCATCTTCGCGCGCCTAACCGGATCTTCCACCAGTCCTTTCCAGCCGGTCAGGTCTTTGCCGTTGAAAATCGACACAAAACCTTTCTCCTTCGGCATCTCATCCAGATGCTTGCGAATCGACTGGCGTTGATAGTCCGCATCGGGATTGCTCAGTGCGGCGCCTGCCCGGTTTAGCAGGTCGACCACGTTTTCACCTGTATATTCCGGATGATTCAGCGCAAGGGTCATGACGGCCGTTGCCGCTGTTTCCTTCAACGCATTCCTGTCCAGGAAATCACCTGCATACAGCAGCGCCGGGAAGGTGCCGGTTTTGCCGATTTGCACCAGAATGGCGTTCTGCTGCGCATCCGTTCGAGCGATTTCCATGGCCTTCCGCAGATAGATCAGGCGGTTTTCTCCGGTCAGGGACGGGTCGGAAACAAGTTTTACGAAGGCCGTGAGGGCACGGTCAAAATAGGACGACGCGGAGGGCGTTGTGCACACGGCATAGAGCTGTTCGGCCACTTCAAAGCCGCCCCAGTTCAGCAGCGCGTCAAAGGCCGCATCTTTAGCTTCGCCGCTGCCTGTGCCGAACCCGTCGACAATCAGGTTCAGCGCCCTGCGTTCGCCCGTAGTTGCCAGCGGCAGGTAATAGAGATGCTTTTTGCTGTCGCCGGCCTGATACATCCGGCGGACCAGTGTCTCCACCTGCGCGGCGGCCGGCTGGGACGAGAGCGATGAAATCACGGCCTGCTGCATCGGTGCGACGTACGGTTTATCGGCCGACTCCAACATGCCGCACATGTTCGTCAGATCTTTCTCGCCCACCACGTCTTTCAGGGCCTTATAGGCGGCCGCCTTTACTTCGGGAGCGCCCGACTTCGTCAGTTCCAGTATGTTATTCAGATGACCGGTAGCCTTGCGCAGGGCCAGCAGTTCCACTCCGGCAATCTTTCCGTTGTCCGGAGCGGAAGAAAGCACCCGCGCTACCTCCGAAGAGATGTTGCCCTTGAATGAGGCCAGTGTCTGCTGTCCCAGGTCAATTTCCGCCCGGTCGCTGCCTGTCAGCAACGCGGCCAGGGAAGGAATGGCCTGCGGCTGGCCAAGCCGTACCAGCGCCCATGCCGCCGCCTGCTTCACGCCGAAGTCCGCGTTGCCCAGTTCCTTTTGCAGCGACTGTACGGACGTCGTCTCAATCCCCGTCTCTACGGCGGCCAGTATCGCCTGTTTCTCAGGGCTTTGCGCCTGGCGACCGAGCCAGTTCAGCACGTCTTTCTTGACGTCGGCCTTCGCTTTCGGCAATGCCTTCAGCAACGCGGCATAAAATTCTTTTCCGGCATAGGGAGACGCAAAGTTCAACGCCGCGTTCCGGTACTCGATGGACGGGTCTTTCAGCGCGGCCAGTACTTTCTTCGCGAGTTCCTTTTCCTTTTGCTTTTCAATGGGGATAAAGACGGTAATCTCTACCAAAAAAACGGGAAGATAGTCGTACGTCTTTTTATCGTCCACTATTTTCAGGATATCCCGCTGCAGGGCGGCGATGCGCAGGTGCACCGGCGATTTTTTCGTGACCTTCGGCAACGGCTGCGGCACAACGGCTGCAACCGGTTCGTTTTCGCCAAGCAGGCGCAACTGCTCGTTCAGGAAGGCCTTGATTTCTGCATCGGTCACCGCGGCCAATGCCTTTTTAAAGGCGTTGACAGCGGTACGGCGGGCGGCTTCCTGCCCATCGGCGGATACGTAATGTGTGATTCCGCTCAGGGCATATTCGACCACCGCATTGCTCCCTTTACCGGGAGGGTTCAACTTCTTCACCAGGGCCAGAATACCTTCCTCGCCGGTGGAAACCAGGTCGCCTATTTGCCGGTTGTAGTCGTTCTGACGGTTCGCCGGCATCTGCGCCAGCACGTCGGCAATAATGGTTTGCGCCGTCCGGTTGGCCGGCGACTGCGCCGTCAGGATGCTTCCGCATAGTAAGAGGGCGCTGATAATAACGGATATTTTTTTTCTCATAATTGTTTCCTTTAAAAAGCGGTTTAAATACTCCAGGGTGCGCGCATCGGCTGATTCAGGTAGCGATTGGCCGCGTCGTCGTTGACAAATTCGAGTTTCACGGGATCGAACTGAAGCGTGCGGTTAAGCCGCAGCGCCACGGCGCCCATGTTGACGATCGTCGCCGAGCGGAAGCCGTAGCGTTCGTTCAGGGCGAAAGGCTGGCGCGTCTTCACACATTCGATAAAGTCGGTTGCCTGTGCATCTGGCTCCGGATAGTCGGCCAGCTTCTTTTCCCAGTCGGGGATGTCGCAAATGAAATTCCTGTACACCTTACCCTTCGGGCCGGCAATGTAGGGCGTGTCGGGATGGCCGAAATCGCCGCCCCAGAGCACGATCTGGCAGCCGTCGTCGTAGGTATAGGTAATGGATCGCCATGTGCCCACGGCGTCGGGATGCTGCTGCGGCGCGTCCACTTCCACCTTGACGGGGCTGGTATGGTCTTTGCCCAGAAAATACTGCACGGGGTCAAGATAATGCTGCCCCATGTCGCCCAGTCCGCCGCCGTCGTAATCCCAGTAGCCCCGGAAAGTCCCGTGCGTACGGTGCACGTTGTACGGTTTAACGGGTGCCGGGCCAAGCCAGAAGTCGTAGTCCAGTTCGGCCGGTACGGGTTCGGGTTCCAGATACTCCTTCCCCACCCAGTAGAATTTCCAGTCAAAACCGGTGTGTTTGCTGACGGTCACTTTCAGCGGCCATCCCAGCAGCCCGCTCTGCACCAGTTTTTTGATCGGTTTGACGGGCGTGCCCAGGCCGTAGAACCGGTCGGTAAAGCGGAACCAGGTGTTCAGACGGAATATGCGTCCGTACTGCTGTACGGCCTGCATCACGCGCTTGCCTTCGCCGATGGTGCGCGTCATGGGTTTTTCACACCAGATGTCCTTGCCCGCCCTGGCGGCTTCGACGGACATGATGCCGTGCCAGTGAGGCGGCGTGGCGATGTGCACAATGTCCACGTTCGGGTCCTGAATCAACTCGCGAAAATCGTGGTAGGCGGCAATCGTATCCCCGACCAGCGCCTTGCCCAGTTCCAGATGATTCCTGTCCACGTCGCACACGGCCACCAGGCGCGTGCCTCCGTAATTCACATGACCGCGTCCCATGCCTCCGGTACCGATAATGCCCTTCGTAAGCTGGTCGCTGGGGGCAATGAAACCCTTGCCCAGCACATGACGGGGAATGATCGTGAAAACGGCCAGGCTACCCGCGGTTTTCAAAAAATGTCTTCTCTTCATACTGTCTTCAATTAATAGTTAAGAATCTGTTTGAATGTAAAATAAAGTATCGGCTGTCACTTGTTTGCATTGATAATGTGTGCCTTTCTGTGATTATCGAAATATAAAGAACGGTAATGAATGATCAAACAAACGGACTGACAGCCAATACGGTGCAATATTACAAATAATCGGCGACACACGCAAGCCTTGATTTCGGGTTTTTGGAGGTTCCCATTTCTTCCTGTTTTCGTTTCTCCGTTACCTCCCGTTCATATCGCATCACTGGCCGGTTGCTGTTCCGGAGAAGTTTTCCAGCCAGTTTTTCAATGCGCCTGCCGGAAGCTCGGACAGGATGGTTTGCCGGTCTCCCCAGATTCTTTTTCGGGTAATGTCGATTCCGGCTTCGGTGCATATCTGCATCGCGCGGGCGGCGTCTTTGGGGCCGATCGCCCGTGTGAAGCCGCTGACCAGAATACCGAGGTCGTCGTAATCGGCATTATCCGTGATGATCCACACCGCCACCTGTTTTACCGTCGTACCTGCGCCCGCCTTGTTCAGGACAGGCATCAGACGGGCAAGTTCTTTCCGGTTCGGCGAATGTTGAATACCGAAGCTGTCGTCGCTGCCGGGGATGTCCTTCGGTCGGTTGGCGCAGGCCGCCGGTATATAGACGGTTTGCCATTCGCCAGTCGTGAGGTGTACGTTCTTTTCGCCGGTAGCGACCATGTTTTGCGCCGAAGGATTGTGCGAAACAAAGAAACTCCCCACCGGAATCCGCACCTGCACCGGATAGGACGCAAGCCGACGCATCCGCAAGCTGACATTCGTAATGTTGCTGCCGCGGATTTCGACTTCGACCATCCTGTTTTCAAGCAGTTCGACGATGTCGTATTTCCCGCTTTGTGCGCCGTACGGTTTGCCGGCGGCCTGCACAGCGCCGGCCCGAAGGGTTTCTCTATCGGTTTTATCCACATAGCCGAATGCCGCCCAGTTCCACCCTGGCCGCGCCATACACGTCGGCGGAAAATTCGCCGATGTTCTCATACCAGGGACCGATCTCTTTACCTGACCGGTAAACAAAAACAGCCTTCGTGTCCGATCTCACTATGGCTACGCCATCGGTAGAAAATTCACCGATGCGGTCATACCGGGGACCGGTCTCCCGGCCTGTCCGGTCAATAAAAAAGGATTGCCCGTTTAACCTCACGAGCGCTTCTCCCCCGGAAAAATCCGTCGCCCGGTCATACTTCAAAGGAATGACCACCTTACCGGCCCGGTTAATATAACCCCATTTCCCGTTTCTTTCCGCCGGGATCGGGTCCGTACCGTCCTGTTCCCGCAAACCGTGGCACGACGCGATACACATCAGGGAGACCGTTATCAGTCCTGTCCATACTTTTCTTAAATCTTTCCTTTTCATCTTACTTCAAATAATATTTATAATCCTCCTTGCAGAGGATGTTTACCGTTCATTTTACCCTGTAGCGTCATACGCTCTTTTTGTCTAACGACCTAACAATCGGACACTGACTTTTAGTCCGAACTCTATCGTGGCGGCGTTGTTTTTCCCCAGGCCATACTTAACAAAGTAATCCGTTTGTTCCCTTCTCCTCTCATCAAAAAAAGAATAGGCCAGATAACCGTAAGGTACCGAAAACCAGTGCCTTTCCATGGTAAAGATATATTTCCTCGTGGTGATATTACATTCCGTTTTGATTCGTTCCAGACCGCATCCGATTGAAAATCCCCAGCAGTTCATCCAGCCTCCATCCCAGGGTGTGATGGATATTTTAGCCAGTCCGCCCCAGGATGCCGTGCCTAATCCTTTGTATTGACTCAGGCTGAATGTAAATGGAGAATAGCCCCCGTAACCTTCGACAGCAAAACGAAACTTGTCGTTTCCTGCTATAATAGTCGCTCCCAACGAAGTGCCGAAAATTCCTCCCGACGAGGGATCCAGTCCCGGAGAATCCGTAGTTGGGTTCGTGTCCCAGCGATAGGCCGACACGCCCGCGACACCACCTATATATATCTGGGAAAAAGCGGCTGTTAACATGCCGCAAAGTATAATTCCCATGAGTATCACTTTCCTGATCATAATACTTACTATGAAAATGATTCAATGATTTTTATTTTACGAAAACGGA
>JAISMO010000056.1 GCA_031276675.1 Tannerella sp. | reverse complement strand
ATCAGACGGTCTGATATTTTCGGGACGTTTGATGGAGACGGAACGGAGATATTGTTTAATACTTCCATCGGCTGAAAGCCGCAATCTTAAGGTTCTCTATCCTGCGACAAACGGGAGTATAGCTTGTTCGGTTATCCGCAGATCACCGCTTTAAGCATCATTCTATTCCTGAAAAACGGACGATATAATAGATGCATCCGGCCAGCAGGGCGCTGACCGGTATGGTGAGTATCCAGGCCCATAACAGGTTGATGGTTACGGCCCAGCGAACGGCCGACAGCCTTTTCACGGATCCGACCCCCATGATGGCGCCTGTGATGGTATGGGTCGTACTTACCGGGATTTTCAGTATTTCCGTAATAAACAGCGTAAAGGCGCCTGCCGTTTCGGCGCAAAGCCCTTCCAGCGCTGTCACTTTGGTGATCTTTGTGCCCATCGTTTTAACAATACGCCAGCCGCCCATCATGGTTCCCAGTCCTATGGCGGCAAAACAGCTGAGGGGTATCCAGTCCGGCATGGATTGAATGGAGTCGATCTGTCCCGCGGCAATCATGGCCGTAGCAATAATCCCCATTACTTTCTGCGAATCATTCAGTCCGTGTCCCAGACTGAACAGCCCGGAAGAGACCAGTTGCAGTTTTCTGAATCGCCTTTCCGCTTTTCGGGGGTTTGCTTTCCGGCAAATCCACAGTACCCCGATGGTGATGAGAGACGACATGATCATTCCGATCAACGGCGCTAAAATGATAAATGAAAGAATCCGGATGATTACGCTTGCATGAATGGACTGAATGCCGGCGCCACACATGGCGGCTCCGGCAAATCCGCCGATCAGGGTATGCGAAGAGGAAGAAGGAATCCCCAGTCGCCATGTCAGTAGATTCCAGACAATCGCGGCGATTAATCCGGAAAGAATGATCGGCAGGGTGATAAAGTCTTCCCATACGACTTTGGATACGGTACTGGCAATGCCAAATTCTCCAATGATATATCGGGCAACAAAAAATGCGATGAAATTGAAGAAGGCCGCCCACAAGACGGCTTGAAACGGAGTTAAAACACGTGTGGAGACAATGGTTGCAATGGAATTTGCCGCATCATGAAAGCCATTGATAAAATCAAATACAATGGCCAGTACAACAATCACAATCAGTAAAATCATAAATAAATCTTTTATCGGGTATCGCTGTTCTGCGATGCATGTTATGAGGGATACGCCCGCGTTAAGCGTATTTGACAACAATCGTTTTCAGCGTTTTACCCACGTTATTAATACGGTTGGCCGATTTTTCCAGTTCCTGAATGATTTCCTTCAGTTTAATCAGTTCCATCGGACTGGTTTCTTCCTTAAACAGTCTGGAAATGCCTTCTTCATAAATCACATCGGCCTTTTCCTCCAAACGTTTGATCTCCCGGGTATGGGCACGTACATGATTGTGATATTTCTTGAAATTGGACAGTTTATCCACGGCGCCCAGAATTTCGACGCTCCCCAGCTTGATGATCTCGGTCAGCAGCACGGTGGTTTCGGGCAGCGCCTCCGGCGAATAGAGCAGCACTTTCTGGGCCGAGCGGTTGACGGCATCGATGACGTCATCCATTTCATCGGCCAGGGTACTGATGTCTTCGCGATCGAAGGGCGTAATGAAGGTTCGGTTCAGTTCTTTAAAGATCAGTCCCGTGGAGCGGTCGCCCTTCACTTCCTCGGACTTGATGTCCATACACAGGCTTTTCCACAGGGAGTGCGGAGAGGAAAATAATTTCACCAAAAGCGTTGCTGCCCGGTCCAGTATGACGGCCGTATCCTTCAGCAAGGGGAAAAAATGCGGATCTTTTGGTACAAAAACGTGGAGTATCGTATTCAGTTTCATCCTGTTTTCTGTTTCTGTTTATATTATGCGGTATACATCTTATTGACAGCTGGCTTTCAAGCCCCGGACAACGGCAGCGGTAAAGCCGGCCTGTTCCATTTCGTTCAGTCCCCGGATGGTAATTCCGCCCGGAGTAGAGACTTTGTCGATTTCCGCCTCCGGATGAGCGCCTCCGGCTTGCAGCACGGCCACAGCCCCCTTCAGGGTTTGCAGCACAATGTCTTTGGCCTGCTCCGGATAGAACCCGAGTTCCACACCGCCCTCCATGGCCGCCCGGATGTAGCGGAAGGCATACGCAATGCCGCACGATGCCAGCGCCGTGCCTGCCGCCATCAGCCGTTCCGCCACAAGCATGGTCGCGCCCAGTTCGCTGAAAATCGACACCACGGCATCGGTCTGTTCCTGCGAAGCGCCCCGGGCCGAAATAAAAGTCATGCTGTTTTGCACGCTGACGGCGGTGTTTGGAATCAGCCGGAAAAGCGCCGGCGGTTCTTCCCGTTCCTTTTCGAGGAAGCGCGTTAACTGTTCAAAGGTGATGCCTGCAACAATCGAAACAATGAGTTGACGGCGGTAATCCAGCACCGATCTGATCTCGTGCAGCACGTCTTCCGCCAGCCACGGCTTGACGGCAATCACCACCATGTCCGCCTCTCCGGCAGCCTCCCGGTTATCTGCCGTCGTGCGGATGGCCGGATACTTCCCGCTCACGTTCGCCAGCGCGGCGCTCGAGCAGTCGGAACAGATGATGTCGCCGGGTTTTACCTTCGTGCCTGCTGCCAGTCCGCACGCAATGGCGCCTCCCATGTTTCCGGCGCCAATAATCGTTATTTTCATATTTCTCTCTTTGTTTTGAAAAAAGATGGTTCTTATTTGAGTATCATACAGTCAATTCAGACGCGGCAAAAGTAAGGAAAAAATCGTACCTGCGGAAAAAAATCGTATGTTTGTCCCCCAAAAAAAAATATGAGAAAAGAATTTGTTATTGGTATACTGTGCCTGTTTACTTCCCTGCCGGTCTGTGCAGAGGAAAAATCGCCGGATCAGCCGCTTCAGGGTGAAACGGTTTCGGCTTCCGTGCATCATTCCGGGCAACCGCCTACGGCCCGTCATATCCGGCTAACCGGTGAAAACGGAATTTCCGACACGGCACAAGTGACAACCGTCGGCTATCGACGGCATACCATTCGTTTGAACGAAAACGGATATTTAATTTCACCGGACGGTTCGCTTTTTTATCCGGTCGGCGGTTTTTATGCCAACTGGCCTCATACCGTACCCGACGCCGATGGAGTCATTCGTTCGTCCATGGAGTTGTTTCCATGCAATGATTCGCCTTATCTGCACGGTTTTCCCTGGAAAGAAGAGGTTGAGCAAAAAGTCATCGCATATCTGGATCACTGTCAGAAGCATGGCGTAAACACGCTCCGCTTGATGCTGCGAAATATGGATCTGGTAGGTCGGGTCGATCCCGTACAGCTTCAGGCGGTTCTTCATCTTTTCGATCTTGCTCGACCGCGCGGCATTCTGTTCAATGTGGTTCTTTTCGAGGATTACGAAAAACCGCCTTATTACAGTCCGGAAATTCTCAAAAAGATCGTTTTACCGCATTATACGTCCGAGGAACTCCAGAAGCTTCCTTCCTACCGGAAACGTTTTTTGGTGGACGGCAACCTCATCCAGGGTGTACGCCGTTTTTATTTAAGCCGTTATTACAGTGATCCCGATTTGATTCGGTGTCACAAGGACTATTTGAAAGAACTGATCCCAATTCTTGCCGCTCGGGAAGAAGTGCTCTGCTACGAATTAGAAAATGAAATGTTTTATTTTCCGGAAGACTGGTGTCGGGAAATCACAGCGTGTATCAGAAGTATGGATCCCCATACGCTGATACTTGCCAATCCCCACCCGATAAGCTGGAGAATCCCCATTGAATGGCGTGACTGGCGGAAAAGCGCTGCCGATCTGATCGCATTCCATTCCTACAACAGCGGTCAGGCAAAGGCCGATATGGGAACCGTCCTGTTTACACTGGCGAAATGGACGGCCCAGATCGGAATCCCTTTCGGTACCGGCGAAGGCGGCGTCTATTTTGAATCCGTCTCTGATGAAACCCGCTGTCCGGAACAGCGGGTTTTGGCAGCGCGGGATCATATCTGGATGACCTTCTGTGCCGGCGGCAATGCTTCGCTGTACTGGACCATTGTTCATGAAAATATTATCGGGGAGTTCGGTAAAATTGCTCCGGTCATCCAGGCGTTCGGCTTGGATCTGAAAACAATGAAACGTCGGCGTCCTCCGGTTGCCGTTGTGATGCCGGCAAAAGGACAAAACGCCAATCAAAACGCAGCAGATATGGCGAAACGCTTGCTTGAACTCGGCGTCGATTTCGATATGCCGTCCATTGATGAAGCGGGTCATTATGCCGTCTGTCTGGATGCCATGACAGCCAAAGCCGAGGAAATCCGGATTTCCGAAACGCTGAGACCGGCCGTTGCCCGGCCGGCCACCGGGTGGGACCTTGCAACGCTGCTTGCCGACGACGGTCAAACCGCGGTTTTGTATTTGAGAAATACCGTCGGAGGAATCGGCAATTACGGCACCGACGAGCACCCTTTTTACTTCCGCAACGTCCGGCCGGACAACGCAACCCTTCAGTTGGAACAGCCCGAACATTGGAATAAGATCATGGTTTATGAACTGGATTCAAAAACCGTACGGGAAATCAAACCCGATAAAGAAGGCTACATCCGGCTCGGAACAACGCAATCCGATTTCCTGATCGGATTAAGAAACCTGCCGGTCAAATCCGGCAACAAAAAAATGCAATGAACAGGTTTATCATAAAAAAGTCATGAGAAAAGAATTTGTTATCGGGCTGCTCTGCCTGCTTGCCTCCCTGCCGGTCCGCGCACAGGAAGCATATGAGTTTACAACCGTACGGGAACTGAAGATTACGCCGGTGAAAAACCAGAGTCGTTCGGGGACGTGCTGGTCGTTTTCGTGCATCGGAATGATCGAGGCCGAACTGTTGCGTACCGGAAAGGGCGTATATGACCTGTCGGAGATGTTTGTAGTGAACCGTTCCTACAGAGACAAGGCCGACAAGTATGTCCGGCTGCACGGCCACCTGAATTTTGCCCAGGGCGGTTCCTTTGCCGACGTGCTGTACGTGTTCAAACACTACGGAGCCGTTCCGCGCGCCGTATACCGGGGGCTGGCATACGGCGAAGACATGCACGTGCACGGCGAAATGGAACAGGCGGCGCTGGGGTGCCTGAAGGCCGTGGTGTCGGACCCGAACAGGAAACTCTCGCCGGTGTGGCGCAAGGCCTTCCGGGGGATCATCGACAGTTACCTGGGAGAAATCCCGGATACGTTTACCTTCAACGGAAAGGTATATACGCCCCGGCGTTTCGGCGAGTCGCTGGGCTTGAATATCGACGATTACGTCTCCCTGACCTCCTTCACACACGAGCCGTTTTACGCGCCCTTTGCCCTGGAAATCCCGGACAACTGGCGCTGGGCGACGAGCTATAACGTGCCGCTGGAGGACTTGATGGAAACGATTGACCGGGCCATCCAAACCGGTTACACCGTCGCATGGGCAACCGACGTGAGCGAGCCGGGCTTCACCCGCAACGGACTGGCCACGATGCCCGATCTCGAAGCCTCCCTCGAGACCTCCGGGTCGGACCGGGAGCGCTGGGTCGGACTGAGCGCGAAGGATCGGGAAAAAGAAATCGAAAAACTGGCCGAAAAACCGTGCAGGGAAGTGGAAGTCACGCAGGCGCTGCGCCAGGAAGGGTATGACAGCTACCGGACGACGGACGATCACGGAATGTTGATCTACGGCACAGCCAAAGATCAAACCGGCAAGAAATTCTACCTGGTCAAAAATTCGTGGGGCACGGACAACAAATACCAGGGGACATGGTACGCATCGGAAACGTTCGTCGCGCTCAAAACCGTCAGCATCGTCCTGCACAGAGACGCCCTGTCCGGAGCGCTCCGGTCGAAACTGGGCCTTTGACGCTCCGGCATCCGTCGGAGGCAACCTGTGATTCTGTACACAACCTGAATTAGTGATTAGTGGTTAATGGCGCGAAGCGCGGCAAACAGGCACCGCTTCGCGTTACCAGCCACTGATCACTATTCACTGATCACTGTTCACCCTTTTTTTTCATGAAAAACGGATGGCGGCACGTTATTTTTCCTAACTTTGTCCCATAATCATCAATTAAATATTTTCTAATTATAAAATCATTTCAAACCATGAACAGACGTTCATTTATCAAGAGCGGCACATTGAGTGCAGCGGCGTTTACGATACTGCCGCGGAACGTATTGGGCGGAACCGGTTATACGGCTCCCAGCGATCAAATCAGCATGGGTCTCATCGGATGCGGGGCGCAGGGACGCGGGACGTTAGGCCCCCAGTTTGCCCGCCGGGCGAATGTGGTAGCGGCTTCGGACTGCGAATCCATCCGCCTGCAAAAGATACGGGCCGTGATTGAAAAAGAAACCGAAAAGGCAAAGGGACAGGCCTGCAAAGGCTTCAAAACCTATGCCGACTATCGCGAACTGCTTGCCCGCAAGGACATCGACGCAATCATCATCGCCACGCCGGACCACTGGCACGCGATCCAGACCATTGAAGCCTGCCGCGCAGGCAAAGACGTCTACGTCGAAAAGCCCATGTCGCACAGCATTGCCGAAGGACGCGCCATGGCCGACGCCGTCGCCAGATATGACCGCGTCCTGCAGGTGGGTAACATGCAGCGCTCATGGCGCAACTTTCGCCATGCCTGCGAACTGGTGCGCAACGGATACATCGGCGAAATCCGCGAAGTCAAAGTGGCCGTAGGTCCGCCGCCGGTGAAGTATGACCTGCCCGAACAGCCTCTTCCCAAATCCCTCGACTGGGAAGCATGGATCGGCCCGGCGCCCATGAATCCGTTCAACGACGAACTGATCTTCATGGAACGCGGCGGCTTCCCCAACTGGCGCAACTATCGCGAATACGGCGGCGGAATGGTGGCCGACTGGGGTGCGCACATGTTTGACATCGCACAGTGG
The DNA here is from genome assembly GCA_031276675.1 of Tannerella sp. Taxonomy (GTDB): domain Bacteria; phylum Bacteroidota; class Bacteroidia; order Bacteroidales; family Tannerellaceae; genus Tannerella. Next base: position 1,091 of record JAISMO010000056.1, on the reverse strand, counting down.
GCTTTGGGCATGGACGACTCCTGCCCCATCGAATACCTCCCGCCCGACCCGAAAAGACGGATGCCGCTCACCATGCGCTACGCCAGCGGTACGCTCATGACGCACGAGTACAGCATCCGCAAGTCCAACGGCAACTCCGTTCGCTTTATCGGCGAAGACGGCGTGATAGACATCAGCCGCGATTTCCTCGACACCATCCCCTCCAAATTACAGGACGAAGTCATTGGCGACAATCAAATCCGGCTCTATCACAGCGACGATCATTACAGCGATTTTCTCAACGCCGTGAAGACGCGCAAACAGCCGCTCAGCACCGTGGAAATCGGACATCGCACGGCCAGTCTCTGCCACCTTGTGAATTTGTGCTACGAACTGGACCGTCCCCTGATATGGAACCCCGAAAAGGAAGCATTTTTCGCAGACCCCGAAGCCAACCGGCGCCGCAGCAACCCGCTGCGCCCGCCCTTCACGCTCGAAGTCTGAACACCCGTCCCGGCGCCATGATCCTCTCTGGAAAAAACGGAACCCGCACGGCACAGCGCGCCGACGCCTCCACCCCTGGCACGGGCGGAGGCGCAGGCGGCGGAATCTCCCGCACGGGGGTTCGCAGCGCAGACACGGGGAGAAACGGAGAAACCTCTCCCGCTCCTCCCGCCCGCCCTGTGGTATCCGTTTGGCAAAAAAGCGCCGGAAAACATTCAAATGATCTTTTCCATCTGCGGACAGAGGAAAACCGAAAACCGTGTTTTCAAAACAATCTGTCCACAGACGGAGCCCCCCGGTCCCGAGATCAAAAATATCACTGGAATGTTTTCCGCATCCCTGTCGCCGGAAAAAATGATTCATATATGTAATTCAATTAATATTCAATGTCAGAGCAAACGCATCTTAATTTATTAGGATTTTCAGAAGATACTCGTTATTCCATCCTGCATCCAATCTTTTTCCCTTTATACTTCTCTTTTTGGAGCGTTCGTTCTTTATCAAATTGAGCGCAATACGGTTAATCATGGAAAAATTCTGCGCCGCGTAACCTTCTCTCTTCCGGCTTTCATCTTCCCGGAAGGATACATCCAATACCCGGTGTAAAC
>JAISMO010000047.1 GCA_031276675.1 Tannerella sp. | reverse complement strand
AATTTTCGCAGATCAGGTCGCTCATCTTGTCCGTCTCTTTATATTTTCCCAAATGATACATATCCGATTTTTTTTCATAGTTTTTATATCGGGCAAAGTTACATGAAATAATTGTAATAAAGTGCGGACGAATCCATGCGGCTCCTTCTTTTTTTCAAGCCGCGCGGAGGGATACGAATCCATGTCATCCGCTTTGCATCCGTCGGTGATACTTTGCGCGGTACGGTTTTGTGCATGGCACGGTTCGATAAAAGTTCCCGGAGAGACCCGGCTTTACGTTCCTGTCCCCCCGGACGGAACCCGGAGCGGATTCCAACCTTCCGGCTCCCGGCAAGTCGCAATCCGGACGGATTCTAACTTGCCGGGTTCCGGCAAGTCGCAATCCGGACAGATTCTAACTTGCCGGGTTCCGGCAAGTCGCAATCCGGACAGATTCTAACTTGCCGGGTTCCGGCAAGTCGCAATCCGGTCGGATTCTAACTTTCCGGGTTCCGGAAGGACAATATACCATCCTCGACGGTATTTTTATCGGACTGCGCCATGCACAAAACCATGCCACGCGAAGTATAAACAGACAGAGAGCGGATTCGCAGGCGCTTGGCAAATTGGGGGCAAACACGCGGGTTGGCCCTTGCGAATCCGGTTTTATGCGGGTTGGCCCCATTTCGGATGGCATGTTTTCCTGCTCCTGTCACTGGGAATGTCTGCCGGTCGAACGGCAAAAAGCAGGCCCGGTCAGCGGTTCGCCGGAAACCGATTATTTGCATAACTTTGCAACCGGAAACAGGCAAACTGAAAAAAATGGAAGAGGAAGCATTGAACGGGCATAACAAGGCGGAGTATCCGCCGATGCATACGGTCGAACATATCCTGAATCAGACCATGGTTCGGATGTTCGGCTGTGCGCGGTCACACAACGCGCATATCGAGCGAAAAAAAAGCAGGTGCGACTACCTGCTTCCGGAAGCGCCTGCCGGAGAACAAATGGCGGAAGTGGAACGGAGGGTCAATGCAATCATCGACCGGCATCTGGCTGTTACCTGCGAACTGATGAATCATGAAGAGGCGGCAAGGTATGCGGATTTAAGCAAGCTGCCCGGGCAGGTTTCCGACACGCTGCGTGTGGTGCGCGTAGGGGATTACGATGCCTGCGCCTGCATCGGCCGGCACGTGGGCAATACGTCCGAAATCGGCCGTTTCAAACTGCTGAACTATGACTATGCGGACGGCAGACTGCGCGTAAGGTTCAAACTGACGGAGCCGTAGCAGGGCGCTTGCCGCTTTCCCGGCGCCGGGAGGTCTGTTCCGGCCTGCGGCGCCGTGTCCGCAGGCCGCACAGGGATTGCCGGCACACCACATTCCGGGCCGAAGGGCTTTCGGAGCGCCAAAAACAGAACGTTACGGATAGAGCATACTGTAATTATATCTCCGGAAAGGATTCGGAAGCGGCGCCGGTAACATGCTCCGGCCGCGGGCCGTGTCCATGAACAGACAGAGGGCGAAAGTCATCGATTTCCTTAAAACAACCGGGAGGTATGCCGCTTGGCCGGTGCGACCTGTTGAAATGCACCCTTTCGCTCTTGTCTGTTTCCCCGTCTTCGTTTTCTTCCGTGCTATTTTCCTCCAGCAGGTTTGCGACAGGATGGAAGCGCCGCATGTTGCATTTCCGAATCCGGTCCGCCGATTTTTTTTCCGTATTTCTTGCACGGTATTTTTCTTCTCTCTAACTTTGACGCCGTTATTCGTTTTTGTTATTTTATCATCGTTTTTTATGACAGCAACTTGGTACATTTTGAAATATGCACGCACTGCAACAGATGGCAGGCCTGCAAAAAATCATCCTGATACACTAATAAAAGTTAAGGGGGGGGGGTAAATCTCCACTTCCCGTTAAAAATTCGCCGGTAACCCCTGCGAACGGGGCGGTGCACCCGCCCGCAAATTCCCTGTCACCATACCCTACACGACCCGATTCATATCATTCAGAGATTCGGGAATCCAACAACTCAAAGGCTTTCGGAAGACGCATCGTGTGTACCCGTGTCTTCTTCGCTGTCCCGAACTCCTCCGGCGCTTTTTCCTTTCGTCAGACCGTTTCGGGGTGTCTCGAAGCCATGCCAGGATGTCCGAAAACGGTTTCAGGGACATCCCCGAACGGTTCGGGAGGACGGATGATGCCGAAACTCCCCGAAACCGTTTCATGCTGGAACGCAAGCAGTGAATTATACAGACAAATGATTAATACAAACCCAAAAAAAAGATTTATGAAAACAGTGATTTTACTATGTGTGACGGCGCTGCTGTGTACATTCCGCAGCTATGCCGGCGATTTTGAGATTCAGGACAGTGTACTGGTTCAATACACCGGGGCGGGCGGTTCGGTGGTCATTCCCGATACGGTAAAGGCAGTCGGCCCGGGCGCTTTCCGCAATCGCAGTGATGTTACCTCCGTCACCATTCCCAATTCGGTGAAGGCGATTGGAGCGGACGCTTTTTATTACTGCACGGCCCTTAGCTCCATTACGATTCCCTATTCGGTAACAACGATTGGCGATAGAGCTTTTTATAACTGCTACGTGCTTGCTTCCGTCACGATTCCCCATGCGGTCGCCGAGATAGGAACGGAAGCTTTCAATTACTGCTCCGCGCTCACGGCTGTCGTGATTCCCGCTTCGGTCACGTCCGTCGGAGCCGGCGCTTTTATGAACTGCCGCAGGCTTGGCGCCATTGATGTAGCGTATGGCAATGCGCACTGGTCCTCCTCGGGAGGCGTTTTATACGATAAGGGCAAAACGCTTTTGGCGGCCTATCCTGCCGGAAAAACAGGAAGCTCGTTTTCCATCCCCAATTCAGTCGCCGAAATCGGATACGGCGCATTTGCTTCCTGCTCCGCGCTTACGTCCGTTTCCATACCCGGTTCGGTCACGACCATTGGAGCAAGCGCATTTGCTTCCTGCTTCGCACTTGCGTCCATTTCCATTCCCGCTTCGGTCACGGCGATCGGTGCAAGCGCATTTGCTTCCTGCTCCGCGCTCACATCCGTTACCGTACCCAATTCGGTCGTCAATCTCGGCGCATACGCTTTCCAGTATTGTACGAAGCTCACTTCCGTCACGCTCTCCAATGCGATCACGGAGATCGGAAATTCCACTTTTGAACGCTGTTCCGCACTCACATCCTTCACCATCCCCAACTCGGTTACCCGGATCGGCGCAAGGGTCTTTTTCATGTGTACCGGCCTTGCGTCTGTTTCCATTCCCCATTCGGTCACTCAAATCGGCGAATATGCTTTTTTCATGTGTACCGGTCTCGCTTCCGTTTCCATCCCCCATTCGGTCGTCGAGATTGAAGGCAGCGCTTTTGCAGGCTGCCTCTTTACCTCCGTCACAATCCCCAATTCGGTCACCAAACTTGGCGAATCGGTTTTTCAGAATTGCACGAAACTGACTTCCGTTACGCTCTCCAATGCGATAACGGAGATTGGCATGTTTACTTTCTGGGCATGCAGCAGCCTCACTTCGGTTACGATTCCCCGTTCGGTCACCGAGATCGGATGGGCAGCCTTCGGCGATTGCAGCAGTCTGGTTTCCCTCACCATCCCCGCTTCGGTCACGGCCATCAGAGATGCCGCTTTTGTGGCTTGCAGCAGTTTGAAAAATGTAACTGTCGACTGGAGCACTCCGCTGATTATGCGGGGAGCGACTCCGTTTGGCTATGTGGACGTAAGCCGGTGTACCCTGAATGTACCGTCCGGCGCCAAGGCGCTTTACCGGACGGCAGCCGTCTGGAAAGACTTCGGCACCATTAAAGAAGGCGAAGTCAATAACCTGGAAATTGCAGTGGCGCCGACTGTCCGGCTGTTCGGAGGTAATTTATGCATCGACACTCCGGCTTCCGAACGGGTGGATATTTATTCAATGGGAGGAACACTGCTGTACAGCGAAGTAAAACCTGCCGGCGAAACCGTCATTGCTGCCGGAGCGTTCTCAGGCAAGTTCCTGATCGTAACAGGCAGTTCGGGCTGGGTACGGAAAGTGGCCGTCAAATAGAAGCAAACACCGGTTGAACAACTTGATTTTTACCAATTCAAATTCTTAATTTATATCCGTATGAAACGAAACAGTTTTATTTATCCGGCAGGCCTTCTTCTATTGGCTTGCCTGACACTGAACTCCTGCAACAGGCAGGAGGAAGAACCGAACAGGGAAACGCCTGAAACGCCGGTGGAAACCGATCCTGAAGACGAAGAACTGATAACACTTCCGAAATATGTGTTTCTTGACAAGTGCGACGACCTGGGCGAATGGGATGCCGCTGTTTTCGGGCTGAACAGCATGTCGTATCTGTACAGGTTTAAGGAAGACAGTCCTTCGGAATTTGTCGTCTGGAACGGGAAAAACAGTTTGATTCAGCATGTCGTCCTGTTTGACAGGGATGGTTTGCCCGCCATGATGCTGGCCGGTGAATATACGTTCCTGACGGGCAATTATCGTGGAAACAAATTCGACCTTGTCCTCCTTCGCGGCGATAAAACAGTCTTTACCGACAGCATCGGGTCGGAGACGGACTGGGATGCATACAGGACGGACAATATCTCCCTGTTAAGCACACGCGCCCCGGCTTCCCGCGTTTCGCTTGCGAGAAGAACCGTCGAGGGAACGGCCTTTGTTTTAGCGGCCCTTGCTTCTGCTCCCGTAACGGCAACAGAAGCGGATGCGACCACCGAAGCCCTTATCAAAGAGGCGCTGGCGGCCGCCGCAGTCACGCTTTCGGACATTCATGCGATTACGGCATTCCTCTGCGACGAATGTGCGGAGGAGGTGGATTTGGCCGCTGCCGTGGCCGGTTCTGCAAGTGATGCCTATCAGGACGGGCAAATAATAACCGTCTCGCAGGGAGATATCGAAAAAGGTCTTTTCAAGGAGGCTATCCGGCTGTTAACAGAGGAAATCCTTGAAAACGGTGGTGGAAGTCTGGCAAACAAAATAGCAGATAAAATCAAAGCCAATATGGATTTATTCCTGCGGGTGAATGCCTCTGTCATCGAAATAGAAAGAGAATCGGCCGAGGTGAAGCTCAGCGCACTGTATATTAATCCGATTGAATTTTACGCAGACCAACCGGATATAATGAAAGGACTGCAAACCATCGGGATTTGCCTCTCCACAACCCCCAACCCTGCCGTTGGCGATCGCACGGTTGAACATGCAATGGCGCTTGCGGACTGGAATCATCTGATAAACGAACAGGCAGCGCTTGTAAAAAGCAAACTGGCTATGGACTTGAAGCCGAATACCACCTACTATTACCGTTCCTTTTACAATTACGGTGGCCGCATTGTTTATGGAGACGAAAAGTCTTTCAAAACAAAAGGTTCCGAAGTAAAGGTGACTTTATTGTGGGATTTCGTCGCGGATGTGGATGTGCATGTCATTGAGCCGTCCGGTTTCGAGATTTATTTTGCAGACCGATATTCTTCCACCGGCGGCTTTCTGGATTATGACAACGTAGTGGCTTATGGCCCTGAGAATATTTACTGGTCACATGCGCCGAAGGGAGCCTATTATGTCTTTTTGCATCATTACTCCGGAGTAAATGCGGGAAATTACACGGTTACGCTCCGAATCAACGATCAGTACCGCATGTTTCGAGGCCATATCGGCATTGCTCAGACCGTTCCCATAACCTGGTTTGATCCCGAGGAAGGCATTCTTGAAAACAGATCCATGAATCTGAGATCCACGGAAATGGAGGCAAAACGCATCACAACGGATAAAAAAAAGAAATAAAACCTTGCCCTGTGAGCAACCGGAGGATGTGTTAAAAGCGCGACACATCCTCCCTGTTTTTTGTGAGAGGTCCACAGTACCTTTTTTCGACATCCGAGCATTCATAATCGGATTCATTTTTAGGGGTTTTTTTTCAATTCCGCGTTAGATGTTCAAAATGTCCGGAAACGCGCTAATTCATGCCTTCCGGAATGTTTGACACCATATAATATATAAAAGTAAATGGAAAGAAATGTTTTAGGAATTGATATCGGCGGCACGAAAATCGCCGTTATCTATGCAAAGGAGAAGGACGGGATTGAACTTGTTGACAAAGTGACGTTTCCGACGACACAGGTAGATGATACGATTCACGGCATTTTCACCCGTGTTCAGGAACTTATGGAAAAACACGGTTTGAATGAAGGAAATACCCATGCGATAGGGATCAGTTGCGGCGGCCCGTTAAGCAGTGAGCGGGGCGTGGTGATGTCGCCGCCCAATTTGCCGGGATGGGACCATATTCCCATTGTAGACCTGATAAAAGAGCGTTTTCACATTCCCTGCGGCCTTCAGAACGATGCGAATGCCTGTGCGCTGGCGGAATGGAAATTCGGCGCCGGCAAGGGTACGAAGAACATGATCTTCCTGACGTTCGGCACGGGAATGGGCGCCGGACTGATTCTGAACGGGCAACTGTATACCGGCGTCAATGACAACGCCGGCGAAGTGGGACATATCCGTCTTGCCCCCTTTGGCCCGGTCGGCTACGGCAAGGCCGGTTCGTTCGAAGGGTTTGCCAGTGGCGGCGGCATTGCCCAGCTGGCCAAAACCAAGTTGATGGAGAAATTCCAGATGGGCGAAACCGTCAACTGGTGCTCCCGCGAAGAACTCGACGCCGTCAGCGCGCAAACGGTGGCGCTGAATGCCGGGAAAGGAGATCCGCTGGCGCTGGAAATTATCCGGATTTCAGGCGGCTTTTTGGGCCTGGGACTGGCTGTACTGATTGACATTCTGAATCCGGAGTGTATCGTGATAGGCAGCATATACTCCCGTAACGAAGCGCTTTTCTATCCCTTGATAGAAGAAGTCCTGCAAAAGGAGGCGCTGGGCCTGGCACGGCAAGTATGTCAAATCAAACCGGCCGAGCTGGGCGAGCATATCGGCGATTATGCCGCCGTTTCCATTGCCGCGAACATGTAAAATTCAAAAATCACTCTCTCCCGCCCCCTCCCCGCAAGGGAGGAGAGCCGGGCAGCGGTAACGCCGGTCGAGAGCAATGCAACTAATCCATACTAAATCATTCATCATTATTAAAAACGATATTTGACATGAGATCAATTATTCAAGACAATTTAAAGGAAGCGGCCCTGAAACTGCACGAGTATATGGACAATCCTTCCAATCTGGAGGACATTGAAAAGGCGGCGACCGTTTTTTCCGATGCGCTGGCCAAAGGGCATAAAATCATCAGCTGCGGAAACGGCGGTTCGCTGTGCGACGCCACGCATTTTGCAGAAGAACTGACCGGCCGGTACCGGAAGAACCGCCGGTCGCTGCCGGCCATCGCCATCAACGATCCGGCGTATATAACCTGTACGGCCAATGATTTCGCGTTCAATGAGATTTTCAGCCGTTACGTCGAAGGCGTCGGACAGGCCGGCGACGTGTTGCTGGCCATCAGCACCAGCGGTAATTCCGAAAATGTGGTCAAGGCAGCCGAGGCAGCCAAAGCAAAGGGCATGAGTGTGGTCGGATTTACCTGCGCATCGGACAACGCCCTTCGCCGCCTCTCGGATGTCGCCGTCTGTGCTCCCGTTTCCGGCTATTCGGACCGGGTACAGGAGATTCATATCAAGGCCATTCATATCATTATCCAATTGATAGAAATTCAGTTAAACCTCTCTAAATAACATTTGTCATGAATGCAGTTTTAAAAACGCAGAGCAACACGTCGCTCTCAAAAGTATTGCCGGTTATTTTCGGCTTTTTCATTATGGGCTTTGTCGACACGATCGGAACGGCTATTAATTATGTGAAAATAGATTTCGCACTGAATGACACGATGGCCAATCTGCTGTCGCTGTCCTGTTTTTTCTGGTTTCTGGTATTGTCTATTCCTACCGGTTTGTTGATGAACAGAATCGGGCGGAAAAACACGGTATTGATCAGTTTTATTTTCACGTTTGTGGGATTGCTGGTTCCCTGGCTTGTGTACGATTTTTACGCCGTGCTTGTCGCCTTTGCCCTGATAGGTATCGGCAATACCATCATCCAGGTGGCTTTGAATCCGCTGGTGTCCAACGTGGTTGCGAAAGAAAGGCTAACCGGATCGCTGACTCTGGGACAGTTCATCAAGGCGCTTTCTTCGTGGCTGGGGCCGAACGTGGCAGCCTGGCTGACGGGCGCTACACTGGGATGGAAATACCTGTTTCCGGTCTTTGCGCTGGTTTCGTTGCTGGCTGCCGTCTGGTTGTGGGTAACCCGTATCCGGGAAGAAGACGGCGGGAACAGGGAAGTTTCTTTCGGTGCAACGTTTACGCTGTTAAAGAGCCCCAGGATATTGCTGTTTTTCATCGGGATTCTGGTTTTGGTCGGCGTGGATGTAGGTTTGAACGCAACCTTGCCCAAATACCTGATGGAGAAATGTCCTGCGGATGTGACTGACGTTTCGCAGGCGGACCAGTTGAAGAGCTACTTCTATTTCATCATACGTGCGCTGGGCGCTTTTCTGGGAGGCATCCTGCTGATGAAGATTCCGGAACGCAAATTCTATATCGTCAGTGTCTTCCTGGCCTTTGCGGGGCTGGTGTGGCTGCTGTTCGGCAATTCGCTGTGGAGCCTGCTGACCGGAGTAGTCATTGTTGCGTTGGGCTATTCAAACCTGTTTGCCATTATTTTCTCGCTGGCATTGAAGCAAGTTCCGGAAAAGGCCAACGAGATTTCATCGCTCCTGATCGTAGGCGTTTCGGGGGGCGCCATTGCGCTGCTGCTGGGCATTGTGTCCGATATTGCAGGAACGCAGTGGGCGGCCATGACGATTGTGGCGGCTATCTGGCTGTACATGATTGCCCTGATTCGAACGGTCAACAAGGCAGCGCAGTAAATATACGGCAGCGCAATCAATCACGGTTCAGGGATTCAGCGGATTCGACTCCGTTGAATCCCTGAACTGTTTTTGTGGGCGAGCCGTTCCGGAAAGAGGATTTTTCGCTTTGCGGTTTTCTTTATTCGTTTTGTTTTTTGGAAATGAAATCTTTCTGTCGAAAAGTTTGTGGCTGTCAGGGCATGGACTATTTTTGTGACGGAATTTCATATGATTTTCATCTAAAAAACGCAATGGTAATGGAAGCAAAAAAAGTAAATCGGCGCAATTTCTTTCGCTGGTCGGCCACAGCCGGGGCGAGCGCTTTGCTGTTCCCGAACGCGGCAGCATCAGCCGGGAGCGTGCTGTCGGGCAGCGGTATGAATAACGGGTTCTCCACCCGTATACTGGGCCGGACCGGGCTGGAAGTCCCCATCCTGAGCATGGGGGTCATGCGGGCGGATAATCCGAATGTCGTCAAAGCCGCCTATCAGGCGGGGGTGACGTTTTTCGACACGGCGCACGGCTATCAGGGCGGACGCAACGAGGCCATGCTGGGAAAGTTTTTCAGTGACAAGCCGCGCGATTCGTTCAAGATAGCCACGAAAGGCAAATTTGATTACCCGTTAGGCGAAAACTTCGAAAAAGAGTTTACAGCCCTGCTTGACAAGAGTCTGGAACGCCTGCAAACGGATTATGTGGATATTTTCTACATCCATGCGATCGGCGATCTGGAATCCATCGGGAACGAACGGGTCATCCGCCTGCTGCAAACATTCAGGCAAGACGGGAAAATCCGTCACATCGGGATTTCGACCCATGCCCACAAGCCTGAACAGATCGATGCCGCCATCAGCGCAGGCATTTACGACGTCGTTCTCCTGAGCTATAATTTCAAACTGCCCAATCTCAAGGAAACGGACGAAGCCATCGAACGGGGAGTCAGGGCAGGGCTGGGTTTTGTGGCGATGAAGACGATGACCGGCGGAGTGGAAGACGCCGAAGGAAAAAAGAAAATCGACGCCCGGGCCTGCCTGAAATGGGTCTGGCAGAACAGGAACATCGCTACCGTCATCCCCGGATTCACCAGCTTTACCGAATTTGACGAATGTCTGGAAGCCGTCCGGCAGCCGGAACTGACGGCTGCGGAAAAGCAATACCTCGCGATGCTCTGCCACAGGGAACTGCTGTACTGCCTGCAATGCGGGAAATGCAGGGAAGCGTGCGTCGAACATCTGCCCATTCCGGACATGATGCGCGCATACATGTATGCCTATGGCTACAGGAATGCCGGTCTGGCCAAAGAGACGCTGCTGGAACTGAATCCGGCGGAAAAAACATGCAGGCGCTGCGGTACGCACTGCCGCGTGAAATGCACTTCGGGCTTTGACGTGCCCGCGAAAATTGCCGCCATCCTGCCCCTCATGCAGGTGCCGGACGTATTTTTAACCTGACGGCGGCATCTCATGAGCAGATTAACACATTTCATGCTGACAGGCCTTTTCCTGTTCTTCATTCCGGCGCTTTCGGCGCAAACGCCCGAACAGCTCAAATCATGGCTGATTCCCGTGCCGGGATGGGAATTGCCGCAGGAGGCGGAGGTCTTCGGACCGGACAACCTGTTCGACCGGATCAACGGCGCCGCGCCGCTGTTTCTGGAAAACAATTTCAGAGAAATGACGTCGCTGGAATATAAAAAGGCCGGTGACTACATCACGCTTCAGGCCTATCGCCATGCCACGCCCGAAGATGCATTCGGCATGTATGCGGCGGAACGTTCGACGGAACTGACCTGCTTTCCGCTGGGCGGCGAGGCGCAGGGCGACGGAAAAAACCTCTATTTCTTTGCCGGATGCATCTATGTGAAGATGTGGAGCAACCGTTCGGAAGACGACGTGCAGCCGGCGCTTCACGCCATCGGAAAAGCGCTGGCCGACAGAATTGACCCGGCGGCCTCCCATCCCCCGATCCTGAAATGCTTCCCCCAAAAGGGGAAGATTCCGCATTCGGAGGCCTACATCACCTCCGGATACATCGGACATGCATTTCTGAAACGCGTATATACGGCGAATTACGGGTCCGGCCAGTCCTCTTTTCAGCTTTTTGTGATGGACGGCCAGTCAGGGGAAGAGGTGAAAAAGACGCTGACGGAGTATTTCACCTTCACCCGGCAACCGCTGACCTTCGAGGAGGGCATGTTACTGATCCGGGACAGGTACAGCGGCGACATTCCGGTACTCTGGAAAGGACCCTATCTGATCGGCCTCCGCAACGAAAACGGCGAAACCGTACAGGAGGCGGATGCACTGCTCAGGGAACTGGCCGGCAAACTGCCCTGAAAAAGAGAAGGTCTGTTTCGGCTCACCCGCATCCCCCTCGGAGAGCAGGTCCGTCAACCGTCAAAAACACCTCCCGGCACGCTTCCGGAAACTATGCAACGTGAGTTCGACGTAAGAAAAATCAAAAAAGAACAGGAAAAGAGATAAGATATTTGTACCTTTATAGCTTAAAAATCAAATAAATACAAACTATAAAATCTTATCTCTTATGGATGCAAATATAAATTTACTGCCTTGCAGACGAATTCAGCAAAAATTTTGATTCGGCAATGGTGGGGCATACCCTTCAAAAAGACAGCGGCAAACGAAGCCGGAACCGCAAATTCACCCTGTCCGACAGCGAGGCAGTCACCATTCTTATCCTGTTCCATCTCAAACAGTTCAGAAATCTGAAAGCCTTTTATACGCAATACATTCAGGTTCACTGCAGGAATGATTTTCCCCGTACCGTCAGCTACAGCCGGTTCGTGGAACTGCAGCAGAAAACAGTCGTAAAAATGACGCTTTTCCTGCAACTGTGCTGTTTGGGTAAATGTACCGGTATCTCCTTCATTGATTCCACCCCGCTTCGGGTATGTCACATCCAG
>JAISMO010000033.1 GCA_031276675.1 Tannerella sp. | reverse complement strand
AGAGATGCGGTATTGGAGCGCCTGTGCCCGAAAGCGCATAAAAAATCCGGCAGTACGGACATGCTGTACTGCCGGATCCATTTGTTTTCGCCTGGCGGCCGGAAATGTTTCTCGAAACGCGCTGCCGGCAAAAAAGGAACAGCGATCGGATTATTCCCCTCCCTCTTCCCGGGGCACGACCGGCACTGCCGGCGCGGCATCCGGTTGAGCCGTTCCGAAATTGGGATTATTCAACAGATTCGGGTCTACCATCGCGTCATTCACCTGCTGATGAATCTCGGACTGGGGCTGGGCGCCGTTCTGGTGACGGGGCAGCACCGAGGTGATGACAATGCAAAAGAAGGCAACGCCTCCTGCCAGTCCCCATGTGGCCTTCTCCAGAAAATCGGTTGTCTTGCGAACTCCCATATACTGGTTCGAAGAAGAGAAACCGGAAGCTAAACCGCCTCCCTTGGAATTTTGTACCAGCACAATCAATATTAAAAATATTGATGCAATCAAAATCAAAACCGAAAAGAATACGTACATAATTTTATGATTTAGTATAAACAATCAATTTTTCAAGAAATCGAATTTGAGCAGCAAAGTAAGCGGTTTTTTCCGGATTTTTCAAACTTAACCTTTTAATTATTTCCAATGCCTTTTCGTAACGTCGCTGCTTTATATACACATTAGCAAGTGTTTCAGTAAAATAAGACATCTCCGGCGAAGCCTCTTCCGGCGTTTTCGAAGAGGTTGCTTCCGGTTCGTTTGCCGCATTTTTGGCAGGTTCGGCGACCGGATGCCGCCCCAAACGAATGTTTTCGTTTTCAAGAAACGAATCAATCAAATCCTGGCGATGCAGTTTGGCGTCCGGGGTATCCGTCTGCGGATTTTCGGTTAACAGCCAGTAGGTATAGTCGATGGTGGAGGCGGGTGCAAATGCCGTCATGCCGACTGTTTGTTCTCCTGTAAACCCTCGATCCGAAAGAAATTTATCAACCAGTTCAAAGTGTCCGTCGGGCTTTTTTGTCTCTGTTTCCGGCGCCACCGGATGCAAAGGCCGGTCGCCCTCAAGCAGCAGAAACAGTTTCAGCCTGTCCGGGACGCGGATGGCCATCTTTTTCAAGTCCGTTTTCAGGCGGAGGTCTTCCGTCAGCGCCAGATTTTTCAGATAAAGCATCCGGATAGCGGGGAAATACGGAAAATCTTCCGTCAGTTGCTTCAGTTCGGGCAATGTCTTTTCCGAGAGCAATGCCGGATGCTCCATCAGGCGGTATAATTCCGTACAAGTCATAATCACCAGGTGGCTACGGTTGCATTGTAAATCAAGTCAACCAGTTCCTTCACGATTTCGGCGCAAAGTTCATCCTGTACCTGATCAATTGTGCTGGCGTTGGAAAATTCCCGGTAAGCCGAAAAATTCTGCTCGAAATCTTCCTCCGGATTGACCCGGTTTGAATAATGCACCCGCACGGTGATGGTCAGGCGGGTCATGGAGGCATAGGCGTCTTCCTTGACGGCCTGGGGCGTGAGTTCGTAAGCCGTGATTTCTCCGCCCAAATCCAGCGTTCCGTTTTCGCGCAGCACCTGCAGGCGCGTCTGGCGGATGTACTTGTCTTTCAGTTCTTCCGTGAATCGCTGCGCCAGCGGCGGATACACCAGCGGCGCCATATTCGGAAAATCGCTGATGGAAATGGACTTCACCTGCGTATAGTCTATCGAAGCTCCGTTAAATTTATAGGATATGGAACAGGAAACCAGCACGGCAAACAACAGCAGGCCGACCGCTCCGAATGTGTTTTTTCCTGATTCAGTCCAGCCCATATTCCTTGATTTTCCGGTAGAGCGTACGTTCCGAAATTTTGAGTTCGGCGGCGGCATATTTCCGGCGTCCGTGATGCTTTTCCAGCGCCTTGCGTATCATTTCCTTTTCCACGTCGTCCAGCGCCAGCGATTCTTCGACCGTTTCAATCTCCTGAATCGACCGGAGCGGGTGTAAATAGTCATCGCTTTCCTCCTTCCTTGCAACGGACGACGACACGGCATTGCCGTTCATGATTTCGTGCACTAATTTCTTCAGATCGTTCATGTCCTTTTTCATATCGAAAAGCACCTGATAAAGTATTTCCCGTTCGTTGTGGAACATCTTCTGTTCGTTGTCCCTGTTTATCAGGGCCGGTAATTTTTCCATTTCCAGATTGGGAAGATACAGGCGCAATTCTTCGGCGGTGATGGTACGGTCGCGCTCGATCACGGAAATCCGTTCGGTCACGTTTTTCAGTTCGCGCACGTTGCCCGGCCAACGGTAGCTGAGCAGCAACCGGCGGGCGTCGTCATCCAGATGAATCGCCGGCATGTGATATTTTTCCGCACAGTCGCTCGCAAATTTACGGAACAGCAGTAACGTATCCTCCGTGCGTTCGCGCAGGGGCGGAACCTCGATCGGCACCGTGCTGAGGCGGTAATACAGGTCTTCGCGGAACTTCCGGCGCATGACAGCTTCGCGCAGATTTACGTTGGTGGCCGCTACAATCCGCACGTTGGTCTTCTGCACTTTGGACGAACCGACCTTGATAAATTCGCCGCTTTCCAGCACACGGAGCAGACGCGCCTGAGTCTGGAGAGGCAGTTCGCCGGCCTCGTCCAAAAAAATCGTGCCACCGTCTGCGCCCTCAAAATATCCTTTCCGGTCGGCAAGCGCTCCCGTGAACGATCCTTTCTCATGCCCGAAGAGTTCGGAGTCGATCGTTCCCTCCGGAATGGCGCCGCAGTTGACCGCAATGTACGGACCATGCTTGCGTAAACCGTTCTGATGAATGATTTGGGGAAAAACTTCTTTTCCCACACCGCTTTCGCCCGTGATGAGTACGGACAGGTCGGTGGATGCAACCTGGAGGGCGACATCAATTGCCCGGTTCAATCCGGGATGATTCCCTATAATCCCAAAACGCTGTTTGATCTGCTGTATATCTTTTGTTCCTGTCATAATGCCGGTAATTTTTCTGTACACCTGACAAAATTACAAGATTATTTTGTCAGGACAAAATAAAAGCGACTTCCGGTACGGGAAATTTCTCTTGCCGGCCTGCGTCAAATCGGTATTGCGGGAGGCGCTTCTTCCGGTTCCAGCGTGCCGTAAAAACCGACGGACTGCCGGTTGTCCGACGCCACGCGGATGGTGGATGCGCCGTTGGTGAAGACCTCTATCCGGTACAGAAACACCTCGTTTTCCGAGCGTGTCCGGAAGGAAATCAGGGCGGTTCCCTTTGCATCAAATGAAAGGGTATATACCGTGGCGGTTGACTCGAAGTTCAACCCTTTTCCTCCGCCGTACGGGATACTGTATGCCCGACCGAAATAAGGCAGGTATGAAATGATCGTGTCGCCCCGGACAGTCAATGAGTAACTTGAGGTTAAATACTGCGAAGGGCCTTTCAGGGGCTGCATCCGGTTGACCGAAATCCTGTAATGCCGACTTTCGATTTGCTGTTTTATCGTCTGTGCCTGTTCGCTTTTAGCGGTTGCCAGGGACGATGAGCAGGAGGTTTGCATCGCCACCGACAGAACGAGCATCGTCCCCCAGAATAAATACATCGTTTTCATCATTAATCAAATAAGTTGTTAGTATGAGGATGCTAAATTACAAAAAAAATCGAATCACCCGAACCGTTCCGCGTCAGGTACGGTCACCGCATCACCCTGGTGCCGACCGGTTCGCCGTTCATCACCTTTTGCAGATTGCCGGGCGTATCCATGTCAAATACAACGAGCGGCATGTGATTGTCCCTACAGAGCGTAATGGCCGTCAAATCCATCACCTTCAATCCTCCGGCATAGATTTCGTCAAACGTAATTTCATCATATTTCACTGCGTCGGGATTCTTTTCCGGGTCAGCCGTATAGATACCGTCCACACGGGTGCCTTTCAGCACCACGTCGGCATCGATCTCGACGGCACGCAGGCAGGCCGCCGTGTCGGTCGTGAAAAACGGATTCCCCGTGCCGCCGGCCATCATCACCACCTGTCCCTGCTGCAACCGTTCAATGGCGCGCCGCTTGCTGTAATATTCGCCGACCGGTTCCATGCGGATAGCCGTCAATACGGTCGATTTCACCCCTGTGGCTTCCAGCGCCGAATGGAGCGCCAGGCTGTTGATCACCGTGGCCAGCATACCCATCTGATCGCCCCTGACGCGGTCAAAACCTTTGGAGGCGCCGCTCAGTCCGCGGAAAATGTTTCCTCCGCCAATGACTATCCCGATTTGAATCCCTCTTTCAGCGACTTCCTTAATTTGCAGCGCGTATTCATGAAGACGCACTTCGTCAATTCCGTAAGGTTTTTCGCCTGCCAGCGACTCACCGCTCAATTTTAGCAGAATGCGATTGTATATATTCATATTTTCAGTTGTTTTGCTTGATAAAGGCCATCCGCTGCCGAACCTAAACATAGCGGACTTCCTTGAATGCGTAGCGGGAGACGGCGCCATCCCTGCGTTCGAGAAGCAGGTGACCGGAAGGCGCTATATCCCGAAAACGGGCTTCAAAACGTCCGCCTGCATCTTCCCAGAGATAAAAACAGCCGTCGTTCCGATATTGAGCCTCCACATATTCCCGATGAATTCTCTCCTGTCCGTCCGACTCCAGCCGCCCGGCCAGTTGATGAAATGCAACGCGCAAGGTCCGGAGCATCTCCTTCGGATCATATGCAAGGCCGGTGATCCGGGACAGCGACACCGGATTTGGCGCATCGCTGCAAAAGATTTTCTGATTCAGGTTCAGGCCAATCCCGATAATGGAACGGGTAATCCGGTTTCCGTCAATCAGGTTTTCGATCAGGAGGCCGCCGATTTTTCCGGACTCCCGGTAAAGATCATTCGGCCATTTGACGGTAACGGCCCCTGCGTGCCGGTCCAATATGTGCTTAACGCTTAAAGCCGCCAGCTCGGCAAGGACAAAAGACTGTGCGACCGGCAAAGAAACGGGGCAATACAGGAGACTGCATGTCAGGTTCTGACCGGCTTCCGATTCCCACCTTGAGCCGGACTGTCCGCGTCCGGCGGTCTGAAATTCGGCCATGACGACACTTTCGTTCATCAACTCGCCGGCTTCCGCCCGCATACGCATCTCCCGGTTGGTGGAGTCGGTTTTTTCCAGATAAATCACCGGAGGATATTCAAAATCGGCTGTTCCCATGTTTCTCGAAAGGCCCGTTCATCTGTTTACAGGTGCAAAAAAAGCATCCTTGATATGTTCGAATACCGTGCAAGCCGACCCGTTTTGCGTCAGGCTTATGACATCGAAGCGAACGGGAAACGTTACATTGTATTTTTGCACGTAAGCATCCGTTGCCGCGGCAATCCGCTGAATTTTGGAAGGTCCGACGGATTTTTCAGGCGAGACCAGGTAATCCGTCGCGCGCGTTTTCACCTCCACAACCACCAGTTCCCGGCCGTCGGTGGCCACAATATCCAGCTCATAGCGGTGAAACCTCCAGTTGGTCTGCAAAATCCTGTAGCCACATGCCTGCAAATAGGAACATGCGGCGGCTTCGCCGGCTTTACCCGTATCGTTTTTCCTTGACATGACTCATTGCTGTTTTTTTGATGTGACAAAGATACAACTTTTTAACGCATGTTACACATCATTCCCAAAAAGACGGTTACGCTGTCTGTATTCCATTTCGTGAGTACATCGCTTCACGGATCCGGCTGGAGAAACGGGTTTACCCATGCGGCAGCGATGAGTATGTTTCCATGTTTTTACCCCCGTTCATGCAGTCGCGAACTTTGGTTCCTTTTCTGCTGTTTCCGTATCATGTCCATGACTCATGTCTGATTATTACCGGTGAATAACTGTTTGTAAATTCCTAAAACTTTTCTTGACTATTTCATTTCAATCATCATACATGATGTTCTGTCATTTCACCAAACAAAATATTCATTTTTTTCCCCGACTTTTCAAACAGGTATGTTTACAGAAGAAAAAGAGATTCCGAAAAAAACTTTTCAACTTCCAAAACTGTAAACAGCATGTCAATAAATTTTTCATTTACTTTTATCTCAATTATCTATACAATTTTGAATCGTTCATATCCTATTAAAAAAACAGTTCCGCATCTTCAAAACCAATTATGCAAGAAATCGCGGAAAAGAATACAAACAGATTCAACACCCTATCATCTTACCTATATTTTTTATATCTATAAATAAGGAAATATGAATATAATAAAGACTGTTCATAAGCTAAAGACTTTTCCGAAGACAGTAAACGCTCTTGATTTGTTTGAGTATATTTCTTTGGTTTTCAATCATCTTGTTGCCTTGTTTGAGAATTATGAAATCTATTTACCGATACGGAAAGAATAAATCTTCCAATATTTCGTTTTTCATGGGAATATATGACTTGTTGATGATGAAAAACAACTATTGTGTAATTATGGGCGGCGGCATTGGCAGTCGCTTTTGGCCGTTCAGCCGGGAAGACCGTCCGAAACAGTTTCTGGATTTTTTTGGTATGGGTCGTTCGCTTTTGCAGATGACGGTTGATCGTTTTGCCCGGTTGATTCCGGTGGAAAACATTTATATCGTTACAAATCGTCGCTATTTGGCGCTTGTGAAGGAACAATTGCCGTTATTGCGTGAGGAACAGATTCTGCTGGAACCCTCGCGCAGAAATACGGCGCCTTGCATTGCATATGCTTCGTATCGCATCAGAGCGCGTGATCCCAAGGCTAATATTGTCGTGGCGCCTTCCGATCATTTGATTCTCAAGGAAGAGGAATTTGTGAGAGAAATCGAAAAGGCGTTGAACTTTGTGCGTGAGAAGCCTTCGCTTGTGACGCTGGCCATTAAACCGAGCCGTCCGGAAACAGGCTATGGCTATATTCAGAGCAGCGAAACGTGTGATGGAGAATTTATTAAGGTGAAGACGTTTACTGAAAAACCTAATCTTGAACTGGCAAAAGTTTTTCAGGAGAGTGGCGAATTTTTCTGGAATTCCGGCCTTTTTGTTTGGAATGTAAATGTTATTATCGAAGCTATTCATCAGTTTTTACCTGATATTTCCGCGCGTTTTGACTTGGGTATCGATAAATTCAATACCTCGGAAGAGGCTGTTTTTATTGGGGAACACTTTGATTACTGTCCGAATATATCCATTGATTACGGAGTGATGGAAAAGGCTGATAACGTGTATATGTTGTGTGTTGATTTTGGCTGGGCGGATTTGGGAACCTGGGGTTCGGTGTTTGATATTGCGCCTCGTGACGAATTTAATAATGCTGTTCTCAAAACGCGCGCCTTGTTTTACGAAGCTTCGGACAATATTGTTGCGATCGAAAATCCGGATCGTTTGGTTGTGATGCAGGGTTTGAAGGACTGTATTGTTGCTGAATCAGGTAATGTGCTGTTAATATGCAGAAAGGCAGAAGAACAGCGTATTAAGCAATACATGGCTGATGCGCAGATTAAGTTTGGAAACGAATTTAAGTAACTCATGTGACACACAATTTAAAAAGGGCTTAACCTGGCGGATATGCGTGACTGTTTAAATTTACGGCAGCATGAACCGGAGTAATTTGAAACTTCGAATGCTCCGAACTGCCATTTTGTCGCTAAAAGTGAGGATGAAGGTTCTTTGAGAGCCTTGCGAGCTTCTAAAAGAGTCGAATGAGGTTCTCCGAGAGTCTTGCGAGGTGCTAAAAGAGTTGAATGAGGTTTTCCGAGAGCCTTGAGAGACTCTAAAAGAGCCGACGCTGTCACAAAAAGAGTCGACGCTGTCACAAAAAGCGAGGAAAACGATTCTTTTAGAATCGAACGCGACGTCCGGCACAGGGATGGAGATAGTATCATATGGAAAAAACATGTTTGAAATAAGGTTTTGTATAATATCATATCTTCTTGTCTGATTTTTTTTAAGACTGGAAAAATTCTTTTTCCGCCATCGGACAGGAGCAGCATGTATTACTTATTGCAGGGTTTTGTCGGTGATTCAGTATTTTTTTTTGCATGAAATATCGTCTTTTTTCAGGTGAATAATGTTCGATGGCATAGCGCAAGGCGGTTCGCGGCAGATGGTGGACAAAGTTTTCCAGAAAACAGGTAAGTGCATTTTTATCCTGTTTTCCCACTTCGCGCAGCATCCAGCCACACGCTTTGTGAATCAGATCGTGGGGATGTGTGATCAGTTTTTCCGTTAGGGCAAATGTATCGACAAACTCGCCATGCCGGATGAAGGTCAGCGTCGAAACGACAGCGATACGCTGTTCCCACAGGTGAGGTTTTCCGG
The DNA here is from genome assembly GCA_031276675.1 of Tannerella sp. GTDB lineage: Bacteria > Bacteroidota > Bacteroidia > Bacteroidales > Tannerellaceae > Tannerella. The sequence goes on along the minus strand of JAISMO010000033.1, from coordinate 15,168 downwards.
CCAGTTCATAGAGTATTTTGTGATCTTTATTCAGAAGATATTTGCCGACAATTTCAGGGCTGGTCAGATCAACCAGATCCCAGTTGTTAATACAGTTCGTATGTTGCAGATAGAAGTGATAGATTGTTTCACGTTCTTTTTCTGTAGCCTTTTTATTGCGCTCGGTAAGGATGAGCAAGGCACATAATCGTATTTCGTGATATGGGTTTTGCAGCAATTTTTTTATTTCCTGCAGGGGCGTTTGAATATGTGTTTTGGCTATTCGGCGTGTGACAGGTACGACGATGCCCAGAAAACAGTCTCCTTCGCCGTATTGTCCGGGGCCGGTTTTGAAAAACCGGCGGAGAAATTCAGCCTTTTCAGGATTGGCGACGGCCTGTATTTCTTTTACGATTGTTTCGGCTGTCATGATTGCAGAACGCGTGTAATCGGGCGGTCGTTTTCAAAAAATCCAATCACATTGTTGCAAACGGCTCTGGCCATTTCAATGCGCGAATACGTGGTTTGCGTACCGATGTGCGGCGTCAGCACCACGTTCTCCATTTTCAGCAGTTCGTCGGACGGGTAATCGCCAAATTCAAATACATCCAGTCCGGCGCCATGAATTTCATTTTTTTGTAGGGCTTTGATCAATGCCTTTTCATCCACTAACGGGCCGCGAGCAGTATTGATCAGAATGGCTGTCGATTTCATTTGCCTGAGTGCATGTTCGTCGATGATATGATGCGTTTCAGGCGTGTGTGGAGCGTTTACCGACACAAAGTCGGCCTGTGCCAGCAACTCGTCGAAGGTTGCGTACATGGCGCCGTAATGCGTTTCTTCGGAAGCGTCGAGTCGGTGTCGGTTGTGGTAAATTACCTCCATTCCGCAGGCACGCGCTCGCCGGCAAAGTGCTTTGCCTATGCGCCCCATGCCGATGATACCCAGTGTTTTTTTACTGACGGGCATTCCCAGATTTTTAAGTACGCCAATGTTCATATCCCTGCCCAGCCTGCGCAGGTTGCGGTCACATTCACTGACACGTCTTGCCGTGTCAAGCAGGAGGCATAAGGCGAGATTGGCTGTCGGCTCCGTAACGGTGTCGGGGGTATTGGTAACTGTGATTCCTTTTTTTTCGGCATACTTTACATCTATATTATCGTATCCTGCGGCATAGTTTGCTACCAATCGCAGTTTTAGACCTTGGTCTATCAATTTTTTGTTTATCGGGAAATCAAACATGGAACAGAGTGCATCATATTTTGGAATGAGTTTGAGTATTTCTTCGTAGCTGAAATCTCGATTTTCATCGGACGGAAAAGTAACTTCATATCGCTGTTTCAATTCTTCGAATCCTTCCTGAAACATGTTGTAAGTAACAAGTATCTTCTTCATTTTATCATTTCATATATTAATTTTGGCGGGCAAAAATAGCAAAATCCGGATTGAATACAAAGAAGAATTGCTAATTTTGTATTCCAAAAATCAGAGTGCATGACATTAAATTATATTTGGGTTGGATTTATCTTGATTGCATTCGTCGTTGCGCTGTGCAAGCTACTGTTTTTCGGTGACACGGAAGTTTTTACACAGATTGTTTTGTCAACGTTCGATTCAGCAAAGTTGGGTTTTGAAATATCCATTGGTTTGGCGGGAATTTTATCTTTGTGGCTGGGTTTGATGAAAACAGGTGAAAAGGCCGGATTGGTTCGGCATTTTGCACGTTTGGTTTATCCGGTGTTCGGAAAACTTTTTCCCGAATTGCCGAAAGATCATCCGGCCACCGGGTCAATTTTCATGAATTTTTCGGCCAATTTACTGGGACTTGACAATGCGGCTACGCCCATTGGTTTGAAGGCAATGCAGGAGTTGCAGGAATTAAATACAAAAAAGGATACGGCCAGTAATTCAATGATTATGTTTTTGTGCATCAATGCGTCGGGACTGACGATTGTACCGATTACAATCATGATGTATCGTGCACAGTTTCATGCCGCAAATCCGTCCGACGTTTTTCTTCCGATTCTGCTGACTACTTTTCTTTCGACGCTGGTAGCTATTCTTTCTGTTTGTATTATGCAGAGAATTAATATTTTACAAAAACCTTTGCTCTTTTTTTTCGGAGGAATGCTGCTCTTTATCGGTGGATTGATGGCCTTGTTTCATACTATGTCGCAGGAACAAATTTCCTTGTATTCGACTTTGTTTGCAAACATACTCTTGTTTACAATTATTTGTGGATTTGTATTCAGCGGTTTGCGTAAGAAATTGAATGTATATAATGTTTTTATTGAAGGTGCAAAGGAAGGATTTCAAACAGCTGTAAAAATCATTCCCTATTTGGTGGCGATTTTTGTAGCGATCGGTGTTTTCCGCGCTTCGGGCGCTATGGATTTTTTGATTGACGGCATACGTGCCGGTGTGTCGGCGATCGGATGGGATACTTCTTTTGTTGAAGCATTGCCCGTCATGCTTATGAAACCGTTGAGCGGGAGCAGTTCGCGCGGTATGATGCTGGATGCAATGCAGACGTATGGTGTGGATTCGTTTGTCGGGCGTCTTTCGTGTATTGCGCAAGGTTCCGTTGATACGGTTTTTTATATAGTAGCCGTTTATTTTGGAAGTGTGTCAATTAAAAATACACGCTACATGATACCCTGTGCCTTACTGGCTGATTTGGCCGGTGCGATTGCCGCTACGGTAACGGCTTATTTATTTTTTTCTCCTTCTGTTTAAATATGGCAGTTGTATTTTATACTGAGAAAGTTAAATGGCCTTCTTTTTTGAAGAAGCGCAGGCTTGGTAGTTGGATGAAGGAAGTTGCAGCAGGTTATGGAAAACAAATGGGTATAGTTACCTGTCTGCTTTGTAAAGATGAAAAGATACTCGAAGTGAACCGTCAATTTTTGCAGCATGATTATTATACCGATATTATTACATTCGATTATTCAGACGGCGATGTGATATCGGGAGATGTCTATATCAGTCTGGATACGGTACGAAGTAATTCCAAAGTCTACGGAACGGCATTTTCGGAGGAACTGCTCCGAGTTATGATTCACGGAATTTTGCATCTATGCGGCGAACATGATAAAACTACGGAGGAACAATCGAAAATGAGGCTGGCGGAGAATAGTGCTTTGGCGCTTTTTATAGAGAAAATAGGAGGATGCTGAAATGAAGTTTTCGTATGATGTAATTGTGGTGGGCGCCGGTCATGCCGGTTGCGAGGCAGCGGCGGCAGCGGCCGGTTTGGGTTCGCAAACACTGTTGATTACTTTAGATATGGACAAGATTGCGCAGATGAGCTGTAATCCGGCTGTAGGTGGAATTGCAAAAGGACAAATTGTGCGTGAAATTGATGCATTGGGTGGTTATATGGGAATTGTAACCGATCGCACGGCGATTCAGTTTCGAATATTGAATCGCAGTAAAGGGCCGGCCATGTGGAGTCCGCGTGCTCAGAGCGATCGGGCAAAGTATTCCGCTACTTGGCGCCATCTGCTGGAGAATTTACCGAATCTGTTTATCTGGCAGGATATGGTTATCGAATTATTAACCGACAGCGGCGCAGTGTGTGGTGTTCGGACGGCTATGAATGTTGAGTTTCGGGCGAAATCGGTTGTTTTAACAAACGGTACTTTTCTGAATGGATTGCTTCATATCGGTTCTGTGCAGTTGCGTGGAGGACGTATAGCTGAACCGGCCGTATCCGGACTTACCGAACAATTGATATCGCTTGGTTTCCGTATGGATCGGATGAAGACAGGTACGCCGGTACGCATTGATGGTCGGAGTATTCGTTTTGAGGAGTTGACGGAACAATCGGGGGAAAATGATTTTCGTAAGTTTTCTTATCTTGATACAAGCCGTCGGCCTTTGACACAGCGGAGTTGCTGGATATTATATACAAATGAAGCCTGTCATGGAGTTTTACGTGAAGGTTTGCCTGAATCGCCTTTGTATAACGGCCAAATTCAGAGTATAGGGCCTCGATATTGTCCGAGTATTGAGACAAAGATTGCAACGTTTATCGACAAAACACGGCATCAGCTGTTTCTTGAACCGGAAGGAGAAGACACGCAGACATATTATTTGAATGGATTTTCTTCATCTTTACCGCTGTCGATTCAGCTTCGTGCATTACAGAAAATCCCGGCTTTATCCAATATTCAAATTTATCGTCCGGGATATGCGATTGAATATGATTTTTTTGACCCGACACAACTTTTTCATACGCTGGAAACAAAATTAGTTCGACATCTTTTTTTTGCCGGACAGATTAACGGAACAACCGGTTATGAGGAAGCTGCAGGGCAGGGACTGATTGCCGGTATCAATGCTCATCTATGCTGTCATGCAGACGGGGTGGAAAAACATTCGTTTGTATTGAGGCGTGACGAAGCCTATATTGGTGTGTTGATTGATGATTTGGTAACAAAGGGAGTTGATGAACCTTACCGGATGTTTACCGCGCGGGCGGAGTATCGCATGCTTCTTCGTCAGGATAATGCTGACATGCGCTTGACGGAAAAGTCTTATCAACTGGGATTGGCAAATATGTACCGATATGGATTGCTGCGGGAGAAACGTGAGATTAGGAACATGCTTATCGACTTTATTGAATCTTATTCCGTAAAACCCTCGCAAGTTAATGACGCTTTTATACGGTTAGGCACGGCGCCTATTGCACACGGATGTAAATTAATTGATTTACTTGTTCGCCCTCAGATTACACTTCAAAATCTTTCCGGGATACTGCCGGCCTTATCTGTTGAAATAGATAAAGTGCCTTTTTCTCGGCGTGACGAGATACTGGAAACAGTGGAAATTGAGATAAAATATAGTGGGTATATCAGGCGTGAACGTCAGATTGCGGATAAAATCAACAGACTGGAAAATATTTCTATTCGTAACAAATTTAATTATAATACCATTCAATCTCTTTCTACGGAGGCACGACAAAAATTAAATCGCATCAACCCCGAGACAATTGCGCAGGCAAGTAGGATTCCCGGTCTTTCACCGAACGACATCAATATTCTTTTAATATTACTTGGTCGATAAAATTGAATTGTTCCACGTGGAACACAGCTTGCCTTATAAGATAAATAAAATATGAACGACAGGTTTGACTATTTTTTAAGTATACTTTCGACGATTCCCGATAAACCGGGGTGTTATCAGTATTATGACGAAAAGGGGACGATTATTTATGTAGGAAAAGCAAAAAATCTTCGCAAAAGGGTTTCTTCCTATTTTCAACAGGAATCGTCAAATAATAAAACACGTGTACTTGTAAAACGGATTCATGAAATTAAATACATTGTTGTTGATACGGAAGAAGATGCCCTGTTACTGGAAAATAATTTAATTAAACAATATCGTCCGCGATACAATGTGCTTTTAAAGGATGATAAAACATATCCTTCCATTGTCATCAAAAAGGAATTGTTTCCCCGAATTTTTTCGACGAGAAATATTTTGAAAGACGGTTCCCGTTATTTCGGACCGTATGCTTCTGCCTATACAGCCAAGCTTATGCTGCAACTGATAAAGAATATCTATACAATTCGGACATGCAAGTATCCGTTGACTCCGGAGAGTATTAAGGCAGGGAAATATCAAGTTTGTCTGGATTATCATATCAAGCGGTGCAAAGGACCTTGCGCAGGATTGCAGACAGTTGAAGAGTACGATCGAAATGTTGCGGAAATCAAGGAAATATTGAAAGGCAACAGTTCCCGTATCAGTGATCTTTTGCTGCAGGAGATGCAAGAGCTTGCAGGTAAAATGCGTTTTGAAGAGGCACAGGCGCTCCGGGAAAAATACGATCTGATAGAAAACTTTCGTTCCAAATCTACAGTAGTTACGCCGACGCTTCATAATATTGACGTTTTTTCATTTGATGAAAATGATCAGTCTGCATTCATTAATTTCATGCACATCGGAAATGGCGCTATTGTGCAGGTGCATACGCTTGAATATAAAAAGAAACTGGACGAAGCAAAGGAAGAATTGCTGGCGTTGGGAATTATTGAAATGAGAAAACGCTGGGACAGTTCCGCGAGAGAAATCATTGTTCCGTTTTTGCCGGACGTTTCCATTGAACGTGTAACATTTACCGTGCCGGTGAATAGAGGAGGGGACAAGAAAAAATTACTGGAACTGTCCATGCAAAATGTAAAACAATATAAGGTTGACAGGCTGAAACAGATGGAAAAATTCAATCCGGAACAGCGTACTACCCGTATTTTGAAAATGATTCAATCCGAGTTGCATTTGCCCGTCCAGCCTGTACATATTGAGTGTTTCGACAATTCTAATATTCAGGGAACAACACCTGTGGCTGCATGTGTTGTTTTCAAAAAGGCGAAACCGGCGAAAAGGGATTACCGTCATTTTCATATCAAAACCGTTACCGGCCCTGATGACTTCGCTTCCATGACGGAAGTGGTGAGGCGCAGGTATACGCGCTTGAAGAAGGAAAAGAAATCGCTTCCGCAGTTGATAATTATTGATGGCGGCAAGGGACAGTTGAATGTTGCGACGGAAGTATTGCGCGAATTGGATTTGCTGGATAAAATTACCATTGTCGGTTTGGCCAAACGATTGGAAGAACTCTTTTTTCCGGGCGATCCCGAGCCTTTGGTGCTGGATAAAAATTCGGAGACTTTACGTGTCATTCAACACTTGCGTGACGAAGCCCACCGATTCGGAATTACTTTTCATCGTCATATGCGGAGTAAGAAACAGGTGCTTTCCGAGTTGGATGCCATTCATGGAATCGGGCCAAAGACAAAGGAACTTCTTTTGAAAAAATATAAAAGTGTCAAACGAATACGCGAAGTTTCTTTCAAAGAATTGTGTGAATCTGTAGGGAAAAAGAAGGCGGAAATGCTGTTTAAAGAATGGCATAAAGAAGAAATTTAGGGTTTGCAACTAAGGAAACAGTTCATGAGGACAGTTATACAGCGGGTACGGTTTGCACGGGTAATGGTCGACGGCGTGGTCAGAGGCGAGATAAAAAAGGGATTGCTGGTGCTTGTCGGGGTGGAAGATCGGGATGGACGTGAAGACATTGAATGGCTCTCCAAAAAAATATGCAATTTGCGCATTTTCGATGATGAAAATGGAATAATGAATTATTCCATAAAAGAGATTGATGGCAATATTCTGGTTGTCAGTCAGTTTACACTTCATGCTTCCACGAAAAAAGGAAATCGTCCCTCTTACATCCGGGCCGCTAAACCTGAGTTTGCGATACCGCTATATGAATCTTTCTGCGCAGAAGTGAGCCTTCAGCTGGGACGTCCGGTACAGACCGGCGTTTTTGGCGCCGACATGAAGGTGCAGTTGTTAAACGATGGCCCGGTGACGATTGTGATGGATACGAAGAATAAAGAGTAATTACGTGAAGGAATCAATGGAAATAACATTACGGGAAGCCCAGCAAAAAGTGGATGAATGGATTAAAACGGTGGGTGTGCGTTATTTTAACGAACTTACCAATATGGCGATATTGACGGAAGAAGTCGGTGAAGTCGCCCGTATTATGGCGCGTACGTATGGCGAGCAATCGTTCAAAGAAAGTGACGAAGTGTATGATTTGGCCGATGAAATGGCTGATGTGCTTTGGACGCTGATTTGTCTGGCGAATCAGACAGGGATAGACCTCTCCGCCGCATTTGAGAAGAATCTGCAAAAAAAGACATTACGTGATAAGCGGCGTCATCAGCATAATCCTAAATTGTGAAAGCCTTTGTTTTATGGGATTTCGTGGCTCGCCTGCAAAGTTCTGTGTTTTGCAGTTTCGTTGACAGGATTCCGCATAACTTTCAACAGTTTCTTTCGGCATACCGGCGGATTCCGGCTCATCGGGTTCCGTCCGTTCTTTTTGGAACTACGGTACTGCGTATGGTTTCCCTGTGCGAGAGGAGCGAAAAAAACATGTTTGTGATAAAAAAAATCACACCTGTGCGGCAAACGGTTTCTCGTGAGAAAAAAAATTTCAGATGCGAAAATAAAAATCTTCATGTGAAAATAAAACAGTCACACATGAAAAAGAAATTATTTTCGCGTACTGAAGAAGTAAAAACGCGTAAATTTTTTTTACGTGTAAATGAAAAATCCACATCCGAGATCGAAATCATCACAGATGAAATTTTTTTTTCCTCAGCCATGTTTTTTTGCGCCCGGCACCTGCCTTTCAGGTATTCAAAATCAACAGCATGTTAACTGTCAGCACGATGATGATTTTCATTCAAATGCCTATGCTGCCGGTCAACGCATGTTCCGGCTTCTCAAACCTGTTTTTCGCCTCTCTGTATATGCTTCCGGCGCACTCATACATGATTCCTTTTCGTGAATGCGGCGCCGTAGAAATTCAACTTGCTGATCATGCCGGTGACAAAAACGGGCCGCGTAAAGTTATCTGTGCACTTTATTCATTGTCCGTTCCTAAATGGCTGGAAATTAAAAAGACGGCTTTTGTTATTTCGACCAGCTTGTCCAAATCCACCCGTTCGGTTTCATCGTCCGGCGTGTGATAATCGGGATGCAGGCCGGTGAAAAACCACATTACCGGGACGCCGCGCAATGAAAACGGCAGGCAGTCGGTTCCCCGTGACTGTGGAGCTATGACGGCCGGTTTCGGCTCCAAGTTCAGTTTGTGGCGCCGGATGGTTTTCAGTACATGTTCGCCGGCATCTGCCAGTTCTTCGGTATAGAGCAGATGAAACTGATTGCCCGCAGCCGTGTTTTCCTCAGTAACTTCCGGAATCTTGAATGCGGGATAGAGTATCGGCATGAATCCGGCGCGACTGATCATGTCCAGATTGATGTAGGCCCTGATTGCGCCTGTATTTTCGAAGTTTTCCACAAAATATTCCGACCCCAGGTAATTCACCTCCTCGCCGTCCCAGAAGGCAAAGACAATGTTTCTCAAGGGCTTTTTATCGCCTGCGGCAAAGGCGCGGGCAATTTGCAGCAGCGCGGCGACGCTTGCCGCGTTGTCGTCGGCGCCGTTGTAAATCCGGTCGCCGACGAGCAGGTCGTCAACGCCCACATGGTCGTAGTGAGCGCCGATGATCACATACTCCTCCTTCCGTTCTCCTTCGATATAGCCGATGACGTTTTGCAGACTCAGCCTGCGAAAGGCTTTCATCGCTTTGTATCGGGCTATTGAATCGGGATGAACATGGAAGTCCCCGTTTTTTTCCCGGGCCGGGGCGAAGGCTTCAAACGGCTGAAAACAGGTTTCGAAAAACGGCTTTATGCCAGCTTCCTTCAGTTCGGCGCGAATGTATTCCGCTGCTACGCGGCCTCCTGTCTTTCCCGCTTCGCGACCCTCCAGGGCGTCGCTTGCGAGGAAAGACAGGGAGGCTTCCAGCGTTTGTTTGGAGATGATTTCCAGACCCGGATGTGACGACGGCCTGTCTTTTGCCTCTGCTGCATACACGGTTGACGAAAACAGGCATATACAGACCGTCATCCGGAGGTAAATCATCCTTTTCATATCAGTGCGGTATATACGGGGCGGAAACATGTTCATAGAAATAACGGACTTCTTCATCCGTCCATCCGTCGTTGTTTTCCGGTCCTCCTTCGTAGTTCGGATCGGCATAGGCCGGCGCCGGTGCGGCGGAACCCGGATAACCCCAGTTTTGCCACAGTCCTTCGGGATTCAGGTCGCGCTGCGACTGAGGAATGGGAAAGAGATAGTTGATCGCCGACACATTTTCTTTCTTGTTCGACGCCGAAACGCGCTTGATGGTTTTTATCAATACCTTCCAGCGCTTCAGGTCATACCAGCGCACCTGTTCATAGGTAAGTTCAAAGAGGCGTTCGCGACGCAGGGCCTGCTGAAAACCGCGATAATCCAGGTTTTTCAGTTCGATTTCATCGGCCGTCACCGTGGCCGTTCCGTCGGCAAATTCTCCCACTTTGAAAGCCCGGCGGCGTACTTTGTTGATCGCTTCATAGGCTTCCGCGGTGGGGGCCTGATGGCGTTCGTTAATGGCTTCCGCCTTAACCAGAAGCACTTCTGCATAGCGCAGGATGGATGCGCTGAGTTCGCGGTTCTTGGAACTGGTTGCCGGCGCGCTCAAATCCACGTATTTTGCATAGCGCGGTAAAGTATAGACCGTGGTATCACCGTTATCCGGATTGACGGCATGGGTGAGAAAGGTAGCGAACTTTCGCTGGTCGCGGCTGTCGAAGCGGTCCAGGAAGGTCCGGTCGCTGACTACCACGTGGGGCGTTTCGGCATCGTTGAATCCGGTCGAAAAGGCACAGTGGGTCAGGTGATTTCCCCCGTCTCCGAAACTTTCCTGCGAGATCACGTAATTGGCCGAGAAGAGCATTTCCTTTCCATAGCGGTTGTCCTTCTCCCAGTTGCGGTGAAAGACTTCTTCCAGTTCAAATCCGGTCACTTGATTCGCATTTTCGATGGCTTTGTCGTATTTGCCGTTGACGTCCGTCGCGCCTTCGGTCTGCGCCCAGACGAGATATACTTTGGCCAGCAGTCCGTAAGCGCTTTGCTGCGAAACGCGCCCCTGGTCGTCCGAGCCGTAGGAGGCCGTTGTCGGGTATTGCGCGAGGTCCTTTACGGCGTTCTCCAGATCGTTTACGATAAACTGATAGACCTTGTGACGGTCTTCGCGCTGTACCTGGATGCCCGCGTCAAATCCCGATTTTTCAATCAGCGGAATGTCTCCGAACAGCTGTACGATGGCAAAATAGTAATACGCGCGCAGAAACTCCGCCTCTCCGCGTACCCGTTTGCGAATTTCTTCCGTAACGGTCGTTTGGGGGTCGTTCAGTTTGTCTATCAAGGCAGTCGCATTGGCGATGCCGTAATAGATATCACTCCAGGCCCAGAAAGTATGCTGATTGCCGACGTTAAAGTTAAGCGCAGACAGTTCGGCGCCGGAGCCTTCGGGCATGGAGGTTCCGTTTTGGGAAACGTCGGAACCCAGATCCACACACCAGGCTATAACGACGCTTTCCGATTCTACCAGTGCGGCGTAAACGCCGTTTACGGCAAGAACGGCATCTCCGTCCGAGGCGAAAAACTTCTCTGCGTCCACGCCGCTGATCGGCTCAAGGTCCAGTTCGTTGCACGAAGCAAACAGAACGGATAAAACTGAATATAACAGAATTCTTTTCATTGTGTATACTTTGTTTGATTGTTTATAATTAGAAAGAAAGGCTCAGTCCCGTCAGGAAACTCTTTGCGCGGGGATAGACGGCATCATCCACACCGATGCTGAGGTCTGTCAGTCCGTTGCGCGAGCCTTCGGGATCATAGCCCGTGTACTTTGTCAGCACAAACAGATTCTGCGTCGAAGCAAAAATCCGGATCGAAGGTGTATTTTTAGCGTGCGTTAAACGGAAGGTATATCCCAGCGTAAGGTCCCGTAACCTCAGATAGGAAGCGTCTTCGATGTAGCGGCTGTCCAGCGTGGAATAGGGAATCGGAATGGCGCGCGGCACGTCGGTATGCGTGTTCGTCGGCGTCCAGCGATTGGCAAGCGCCTTGGCTCCGTTGTAGCTGCGTGAGGGCGTTTCCAGCGTATTCCGGAAAGCGTTGTACAGCTCGTTGCCGTAACTTCCCTGGAATGCAACGGAGAAATCAAATTTCCCGTAATTCAGCCGGCTTGCAAAACCGCCGGTAAAATCAGGCTGTGCATCGCCGAGAATCACGCGATCGGAGGTATCAATGGTTTTCGGGTCGCCTCCCCGGTCGGCAAACTTTGCGTCGCCCGCATGCACATTCTTGTCGCCCGTCAGCCAGGTGGGCACCGGCGTAGCGCTCTCTTCGCCCGGCTGCACCACGCCGTCAAACACATACCCGTAGAAAGTGCCCAGCGGAACGCCTACCTGCACAAGGCTTGAGCCGGATATAAATTCCGACGTGCCGAGCTTCTCAATCCGGTTCACGTTTCTTGCGATGTTGGCAAGCACCGTCCACTGTACTTTCCGTGTATCAACGACAAGGAGATTCGCGCTAAATTCCACACCCTTGTTGCTGATCGTTCCGATATTCGTCATTTTGGCATTCAATCCGGAAGTCTGTTCAACGGGAAGATTGACAAGCAGGTCGGTGGTCTTTTTGTAGTAAGCGTCGAAGACGAAACTGAAACGGTCATTCAAAAAACCGAAGTCAAGTCCTCCGTTATACTGAGTAGTCGTTTCCCAGCGCAGGTCATCGTTGCCGTAAACGGTTGCGGTGTAACCGACCACCACCTTGTTGCTGAACGAATAGTTGCGCGGCGTATACAGTCGCGAATACAGATAGTCGCCTATTTCCTGATTGCCCACCTGTCCGGCGCTTGCCCGCAGTTTCAGGCTGGAGAGCGGTGCGGTATTTTTTATTCCGTCAAAAAACGCTTCCCGGTCAATGTTCCATGAAGCGCCGAGGGAGGGAAAATACCCCCAGCGATGCCCCTGTGCGAATCGCGACGAGCCGTCGGCACGGAAAGAAGCCGACAGGTTATACTGTTCCTGCAGCGCATAGTTTACCCGGGCAAGAAAAGAGTTCAGATTGGCAATCGCGCCTCCGGAGATCGCTATATCGCGCGTACTTCCGCTTTGCAGGCTGTGATACGTCAAAATTTCGTTATTGAATCCGCTTGCGCCTGCCGACGAATACTCGATTTCGGAATGTTCCGTCGTGTAGCCGCCGAGCGCCTCCAGCGAATGAATATCATGAATGAGCGTCTTGTAATTCAGTGTAAATTCCAGCAGGCTCGTATTGTAATCTTTGTTTCCGATACCGGCATACCCGTTTACCAGCAGGCCCTGCGCCGAAGTGAGCGGCGCATAAAAGTTCTGAGTCGCATGGTTCAGATTGATTCCCGCATTGATTTTGGCCACCAGTTGGGGGATGACGGTATATTGTGCATAAGCGTTTCCGATGACGGACACGTTGCGCGTTTCCACGATCGACTTTTCCAGATCCGAGATGGGATTCGGCGTTTTGTCGCCGATGCGATAGTCCGTTGTTTCAAAGGGATTGGCGTAATTATATCCATCGTCCGAGCGGCTGTCATGGATCGGAACCAGCGGCGACACGCGAAGCGCATAATTATAGGAATTGGAACCGCCCTGATTGGTCAGTCCGCTCAATAGTGTTCTGCTCACCGAAAGGTTGACGCCCGTATTCAGGTTTTTATAAAGGTCCTTGTCCAGGTTCAGTCTTCCGGCGTAGCGTTTCAGGCCGGTATTGAAAACAATACCTGTTTCGTCGTTATAGTTTCCCGAAAGCAGAAACCGGTAATCCTCTCCTCCGCCGCTGAGCGAGAGCTGGTGATTCTGGCTGTAAGCCGTTTGAAGCGCGGCGCTTTGCCAGTCTTCGCTCTGTCCCTGCGGCAACAGCCGGCTGGCATACTCATAGTCATAGGGACTCCTTCCGTTGGCGTCCGTTTCCCTGAACAGGGAAGCCCACTCGTCGGCATTGAGCAGGTCAAGTTTTTTAGCGGCGCGCTGCGACCCGAATGTAAACTGATAATTGACGACACTGCGTCCCCGGTTCCCTTTTCTGGTCGTAATGATAATGACGCCGTTGGCGCCGCGCGAACCGTAGATAGCTGTTGCGGCCACGTCTTTCAGCACATCAATGCTTTCAATGTCGGCCGGATTGATACTGGCGAGCGGATTCAGCCCTCCGTCAACCGTACCGCTGGTAGCACCTCTGCTGCCTACGCCGCTGGTCGTGCCGCCCACGCCCGTCCGGGTCGCGGTATAGTCGCTGTACAGAATGTAGCCGTCCACCACATACAAAGGCTCGTTACCTCCGGAAATGGAGTTGCTTCCGCGGATACGAACCGTGGAGGCGGCGCCGGGCGCACCCGAACTCTGGGTGATATTCAGTCCCGCCACAGCGCCTCCAAGCAACTGATCAAAGGAAAGGCTCTTCTGCGCAATGGCGATGGACGACACCGAAGCAATCGCCCCCGTCAACTCCTTGCGCTTCTGCACGCCATATCCCACTACGACGATTTCATCAAGGAGATTCTGTTTTTCGGAGAGCAGGACGGTGATTCTTCCCGTGGATTCGTATACATCCACTTCCTGCCTTTTGTATCCCAGATATTCAATAATAAGGGTAACCGGAAGCGATTTAACGCTCAGGGAAAAATTCCCGTTCACATCGCTGACCGTTCCCGTTCCCCTCGAGCCGGCGAGTGAAATACTGGCTCCAATAACGGGTTCCTGCGCAGTTTCATCAAGCACGGCGCCGTTGATTCTTACCTCATTTCCCTGTGCAAAGCCGACAAACGGAAAAAGAACAGCGGCCAACCATAAAACACATACTGTTTTTGTCATAATTCTACCTGTTTTATTTTAGTATTAAGATCGGGCATCCTCCTGTTCGATTTGCAGAGCGGTGCGAAAGACGCCTTTTCACTGAAAAATTTTTTCGCAAAAATAGAGCGGGCTAAAAACGGCTGCAATACCCTGTTTATGGTATATTATGCAGTAGGGCAAACCTGTATGTTCGCCTTCCCGGTTCCGCATTTCACGGACAGATCCGAACAAGCGGGCGGAATCATGCTTTTGCCGGGCGGCAGATACATATAAAAAAGACCGATTCATGCTCCCGTCCATGGACAAAACCGCCCCAAAAAATGGATTCATGCTTCAAACTAAAGTTAGAATCGCAAAGACAACTGTTTTTATGCTTCAAACTAAAGTTAGAACCGTAAAAACAACAGTTTTCATACTTCAAACTAAAGTTTGAACCGCAAAAACAATGGTTTTTATGATTCAAACTAAAGTTAGAACCGAAAAAACAACAGTTTTTATGCTTCAAACTAAAGTTAGAACCGTAACAACACTCGGAAACACGATGCTGCCGCAAGTATGAAGCATAAAATAAAATATACACCCGTTTTCGCCTGTCCGAAGCGTGAAGCGACGGGAGTGAAGCGTCAGGCGAAACGACGGAATGGCGCCCGAAATAGAAACGGGACTGCGACCCTTTGAAATTCAACCCCCGGCGCCCGGTACGCGCTCGCCTCTCACAAAAAAAAAGCTGCGGGCGAGTGAGTATATTTAAAAGATATGTCTGTTTGCCCTGTATAAAATGAAACCTCATCATGATTTTATGTATATGCGTATGATTAATGTTCAAAACGGGAGCCGGCTGTCGGCTATTTATAGAAGAACCGTTCATGTGATGAA
>JAISMO010000017.1 GCA_031276675.1 Tannerella sp. | reverse complement strand
ATTACGCAGGCGAACACGGACGACCGTGAACCGTTGAAAAACAAAAGATTTCACGAAAAACTCTTCGGAAAGCTGTTCGGTGACAGGGGGTATATTTCCCAAAGCCTGTTCGAGAGGCTGTTTGTCGACGGAATACATCTGATAACCAGGCTGAAAAAGAACATGAAAAACTCCCTGATGTTTACCCGTGATAAAATTTATTTGCGCAAACGGGCTTTAATCGAGACGGTGAATGACGAACTCAAAAACATCTGTCAAATGGAGCACACGCGTCATCGCAGCTTTGTGAACTTCATCACAAAAACGATGAACGAACGTTTTCGGGAGGGGTTCGAGACCGGTTTGAAGAAAACAGCTAACTCGCTGACTAAAAAGGAAGGAGTCAAACAGGAAGATAAGGTTATGAAACATGCGGCCGTGAAAACGGAGATGCTTGCAGGCAGCGTTTGCCCTTGTCCGTATAAAAGGAGGATGGATTGCAGGATTGTTCCTTTGAATCATCCGGGCGTGGATTGAACGACGGTCAATTCATATTCGGGGATTTCGGATAGTTGGTCCATGTCCTGTACGGATCGCCCAGTTCTTCCAGCGCGTGATTCCAGTACGAATCATCTTCGGCCAGCAGGATGTTTTCAGGTGACGAGTGACTGACCAGCCACGAATTGCGGAGGATTTCCATATTCAGCTGATTACTTTCCCAGCCGGCATAGCCTGAAAAAAACTTGACGGTGCCTTTGGTCGGATGCCCTTCGGAAAGATAGTTCTTCAGCGCCTCCAAGTTCCCGCCCATGTACAAATGCTCCCGAATCCACATGCTGTCCGGAACGGTATCCGGCCCCAGCGAATGAATGAAAAAAACCAACTGACCGAAGCCGACCGGTCCTCCCTGAAAAACGGGGATATCCGGAAGGCTTTTCAATTCGGGGAGAAAATTATTGACGATCAGGTCGGTTGGCTTATTCACTACCAGTCCCATCGAATCCTTTATGCTATGTTCGATCAAAAGCACTACCGCGCGCTGAAAACAGGCTTCCTGCGAGAAAGGTTCGGAAATGAGTATCTTTCCTTTTCCCGGAGGCAGGCCATTATGCTTGATTTTGAAAATATCATCGTATGAAGCCATCTTTTTTATTTTGAAAACGGTTTACCGACGGGGTGATGCGCTTCAAAATGCTGCAATCGCCTGTCAAGTAACTCATACTGGTGCGGTTTGATGAACGAGGTGCAGGCACGCAAACCTTCCTGGTTACTACCTGTCGTACTCAGCGATATGGCGCTAACGCCGTAATAGATCAGTTCTTCCATCAGTTGTCCGCCGGTCAGCCCCGGATAGGAGACTGTAAAATAGAAGCCGTCCGCAATCGGCGCATCCAGGTCGCGGTCATACACGATACGAAAGCCGTGATTGACGAAAATCCGTTTCAGCCGCTTCGCGCGGCGACCGTATTCCTTCACTTCGGCAACGAAGTCGAAAGTGCCGTCGGAAGCCGCCCTTAACATGGCCGCCAGGGCATATTGTGCGGAATGGCTTGTGCCCGACGAGAGTGCATAGAGCACGCGATGAATGTAGACCGTGCCGAATGTCCCGCCACCATAACGTTGCGTCAGGCCCGGACAGACACGGTGATACAGTTTGTCGGAGATCGCCGTTATGCCGATGCGCTGACCGGCGTAGCTGAAGGCTTTCGAACCGGAAATTTGCAGGATGTAAAGATCCGTATACCGGGCTACAGTGGCCTGATAAGGCGGCTGGAAAGGCGTGCCCAGAGACTGCCGGAAGTCCATTGCGAAATAGGCAAGGTCTTCGATTACGATGGTGTCATGGCGCGTCGCCATCTCGCCAATGATTTGCAGTTCGCTTTCCGTCAGGCAAAACCAGGCCGGATTGTTCGGATTGGAATAGACCATTGCCGCAATCGTCCCCTGTGAAAGAAAGTGTTCCAACATCGTGCGCAACCGGTCTCCCCGATGTTCGTAGACGTCAAACGAAACATAGCGGTAGCCCATCACTGTGATTTGCTGTTTCTGTACTGGAAAACCGGGGTCGATGAACAGAATCGTGTCCTTTGCCGCATCGCATTGTCCGCAAGTCAGAAACGAGGCATACGTCCCCTGCATCGAACCGGTTACAGGGACACAGCCCTCCGGCGCTATGTCCACATTTACAAATGCCTTGATGAAACGCGAGGCTTCGTCTTTCAGTTCCTGCAATCCGTTGATATTCGGATAAACGGCGGCAATGCCGTTTTGCAGGGCCTTGATTTCGGCGTCAATGCCGACTTGTGCCGGTTTCAGGCCGGGCACTCCCATTTCCATGTGGATAAATTCCGTCCCCGTTTCCTGTTCCAGTTGGTGAGCCAGGGCTACCACTTCGCGAATGGTCGCCCTGCCGAAGTCCGGCAATCCGTAACTGTCAATTACACGCTTGACGGTCTGATAATCTACCGGTGTCTGTTTCATTTCCATATTTTCTCCCGATTGGTGTCCGTTTAGTCCGCCCTTCACACGAAGGGGAGCAGGAAATCCGTGAAACACAGGGCTGCCAGCGCCGTACCATAGCGTTTTTCGATCGTGAGGCCTTCGGTCACAAAATTCAATTCACCCAGGTAATACTTGCCGTACGTTTTTTGATGCAGATCGTTAATGACGCGAATCAGGCGTGATTCCAATTCTTCGATCCGGTAACGCCCGCTTACTTCACATACCAGTCCGCCGACTTTCTCGTCGAAATTTTCATCCCTGTACATCCACGCATAAACAACCCCCGCCGACACAAATTCGTCCTGATATCCGTGCGAAACGGCCATGATGGTTTTCATCTCCGAACCAAAGGGGGGCAAGTCTATTTCGTCCATCGTCATTAAATGCGCCGTGGCCGGAATGACTGAAGAATAGGTCATGATATTGAAATCCGCAATCCCGGCATCATACAGCGCCATGTGATAGGAACCGGCGTGTTTTTCCAGGTCGGAATCACCGCTGCCTTTTGCAATAAAAAAGGTATTCGGGATTAAGTTTCCCACTTTCTTTACCATCTCAAAAATCCGTTTTATTCAATTAATATTCAGTTATTCCCGCCTGACGTTTCGAAACAGTTCCCGTTCGGGGACGCAAAAATACAAACTTCCCGGATATTTCATCCGTTCCGCTCCATTTTATTTTTACGAGTCTGTTCAGAATCTGCATACCAAACTTACCTCCAGTTGGTTGATACTTGCGGCAGGCATGATTACCACCCGCTCCGCACCGTTGATACCCAGCAGGCGATGCCACACGGGCAGCATCAGGCCGGCGGCTTCCACGCTGAGGATGCCGATCCCGGCGCCCGTCACTACGTCGCTCACCCAGTGCTTCCTGTTGACCACGCGCAGGACGCCTACCGCCGTGGCTGCCGCATAGCCGCCAATCCCAATCCAGGGCGACTGATTCCGGTATTCCCTGTACAGCAAATGTGCCCCCGTAAACGCCAGCGCCGTGTGTCCCGAAGGAAACGAAAGATTTGACCCGTTGGGACGCCGGACGAAAATCGTATGTTTCATGCCGGTGACCGTGATGCCGGTCAGGGCGCATGAGGTAGCGACCAGCAGCGTCCGGTCGCGCAGGTTGTGTTCGGACCGGACGCCCGGTATGAAATCCGCTCCGAAAGCAAACAGGGCCACTGCGGGTTGCAAGTAATCGTCGACCCGATACCTCCGGTCAACATGCGTGTTCACCCATTCGGCCACCTGCCTGTCGTAGCGGCGGAAAGGCAACCGGTTGAACCGCGCCATTACGCCATATGTCACACAGGCTGCCGGAACAATCCACTGCGCCGACCTCCACCTGAGCTGCACACTGTCTGCCTGCACCCGTACTTCCGGTTCATGCGCCTGTGCCATGCACGTAAAACTCAGCAGGCTTGCGACCATCCTGATCCCTGCCACTCTCATTGCCTGTCGCTGTTTTTCATAAAAAAAGCGTGTTGCACCGCATACCTGTACGCCCCGTACACCGCCCACCCCAGCAGAGAGCCGGCCACCAGTCCGCCCAGCACATCCGAAATGAAATGTGCGCCGAGATAGATGCGCGAATAGCCCATCAGAAAGGCCCACAGCAAGATGACGAGCGTATAGATTCTGTTTTTCACCTGTAGCAGCGACAGAACGGCATAGCCGAAGGCGCTGGCGGCATGTCCAGAAATGAATCCGTATACGCCGTCGGCCCTGTAGTCGCGCAGTAAAACGACAGACTCCATGAACAGAGGATGCGCCGTCGGACGAAACCGGGCGAAAGCGGGTTTGAACAAAAGCGCCGAAACAACACAACACAACACGAAAATCAATCCGGCCGTCAAGGAGACCGGAATCCATTCTTTCCGCCGTTTCAGATAAAAATACAGCAGGACCAGGAGTGGCGGACACCAGGCCATCATGCCCGAAAACGGCCATAACACCGCATCCAGAAAAGGCGTATGCGACCTGTTGATCCACAGGAACAAATTACGTTCGCAAGTCAGTATTTCTTCCATCGTCATCTGTAAAACGGGCGTGCCTTCCTGCTGTTGGCCGCCTTGTCCGTCAATTTTTCAAGCATGTCGCGAGTCATTGCATCCAGGCCGTATTGCGGACGCCAGTCCCACTCTTCGCGGGCGCAGGCGTCGTCCAGCGAATCGGGCCATGACTCGGCAATGGCCTGCCGCAACGGGTCAACCCGGTATTCCATCGTGAAGTCGGGCATGTATTTCCTGATTTGCCGGCATAGCTTCTCCGGGTCGAGACTCATCGCTGTGACATTAAACGCATTCCGGTGTTTCAGGCGCGAAGGGTCGGCCTCCATGATCCGGATCGCCGCATGAAGTGCATCGGGCATGTACATCATGTCCATAAACGTACCGGCTGCAATGGGACAGACAAAAGGCCTGTTTTCGACAGCCGCGTAAAAAATCTCCACGGCATAGTCGGTCGTACCGCCTCCCGGCGGCGCCACATGCGAAATCAGTCCGGGAAAACGTACCGAGCGGGTATCTACCCCAAAACGGCGAAAGTAATAGTCGCTTAACAGCTCGCCTGTCACTTTGGTCACGCCATACATTGTGCGCGGATTGCGTACCGTGTCCTGCGGCGTCTTCTGTTTGGGCGCATCGTTGCCGAAAACGCCGATCGAACTGGGGGTAAAGACCATGCAGTGCTTCTCGCGGGCCACTTCAAGCACGTTGAACAGACCGTCCGTACCGATTTTCCATGCCAGTTGCGGCCTGGCTTCGGCCACGGCCGACAGGAGCGCCGCCAGATTATATACCGTATCAATACGGTAACGCGACACGGTTTCCGCAATTTGCCGTTCGTTCGTGATGTCCACAACGGCCGAAGGTCCCGACATAGCCAAATCGCCCTTCGGCTCTGCGCCGGGAATATAACCGGCCACAATCTGACCCTCCGAATAACGCCGTCTCAATTCCATCGTCAGTTCCGAGCCGATCTGGCCCGTTGAACCGATTACCAGTACATTTTTCATACTTTCATATCCTGTTTCGCCGGATCAACATCCGGACGTGCAAAATTACGTATAATATTTTATATGGGTCGGAGCGGCCGCGAAATGCACCCGTTCTTTTGAAGCGTTGAGAATCGAGCGTGAACGGCGGAGTTGCCAATACGGCAAACAGGTGTTGCAAACTCCCGCAGTTCGTTCTCCTGCTGAAAACGCTCAATCCTCCGTCAATTCCAGCCCCCAGGTTCGTCCCTTTTGAGTTGCCGGGACGCCGTCGCGCATCCAGACGGGCATGGGTTCGCCTTTCAGGTAGTGATCGAAAAACTGTTGCAGACGGATGGCCAGGTCGCGCATGTTCCGGCGCTGCACCAGGTTATGCTCCTCGCCGTTGTACTGGAGCATCCAGACGGTTTTCCCCAGCCGGCGCAGGGCCGTGAAGTATTCGATGCCCTGATACCAGGGTACCGCCCCGTCGTTGTCGTTGTGCATGATCAGCAAAGGCGTTTTCACCCTGTCGGCGAAGAACAGCGGCGAATTTTCGATATACAGTTCCCGTCCTTCCCAGAGGTTTTTACCGATCCGGCTTTGCTGGCGTTCATACTGCATCTGCCGGTTCAGCCCCGTAGACCACCGGATGCCTCCGTAGGCGCTGGTCATGTTGACCACCGGTGCGCCGGCGCCTGCCGCCGCAAACATGGAGGTTTGCGTAATCAGGTATGCCACCTGATAGCCGCCCCAGCTTTGCCCCTGTATGCCGATGTGTTTCCGGTCCACCCACGGATGCTTGCAGAGCATCTCCGCCCCCGCCACAATGGAGTTGAAGGCGCTTTGTCCCGGATGTCCGTCGACATAGTGGATGTTGGGGGTGAAAACCAGGTAGCCGCGACTGCAGTAGAAGGGAATATTGATGGTGGAACGGCTCGGCGTCGGGGCAAAATAGCGGTAGAGTTCATCGGCATGTCTTTCGTAGAAATAGATCAGCATCGGATACGTTTTGGTGGAATCAAAGTCTTCGGGCTTGTAGAGAATCCCTTCCAGGTCAAAGCCGTCCTTCGATTTCCAGTATACCGGTTCGGGCGTGCCCCAGAGACAGTCTTTCATCTGGAGGTTGATATGGCTCACCTGCGTTTCCTGTTTCCACCGGCTGGCCGTTATCCACAGGTCCGGCGAGAGGTTGAAGTTCGATTTGGTATACAGAAAGGCGTCCGCCTTTTTAGCCTTGACGGGCGTCGAAAACGTGTATTTCCCCATGATTCTTTTTTCCAGTCCTTTTTTGGGCGAAAAGCTGAAAAAGCCGCTTTCCTTGCTGCGGTTGTCGAAGGCCGAAAACAGGAAGGGTTCATCGGCCCTGACGTAGTCATAGTCGTTCGTCAGGCGGATGTTGCGGAACGTAATCCGGTGTTCGCGACCGTATCCCTGCGTAAGGTTCCGGGGAGGCGTTTTGCCTTCCGGGTCCAGCTGCCAGATGTCATACATGTCATACAGGTACAGCCGGCGATCCTTTTCGCTCCATCCCATAGCGCCGAAAGGCCCCGGTTTTTCGGGGCGCTCGCCGCGCGCATCCTGAAAGTCCACCCCCAGTCCTTCCGTCAGGCAGCGCGTTTGCCGCTCGGCAATCGAATAGAGATACCACTGCGCGCGTTCCCTGTCAAACCAGGTCAGGTACTTTCCGCCGGCGGAAATGCCCGGTGCGCCGTCCATTCCCTTTGCCACCAGTGTCCGCTCGCCGGTTCCCGTATGCACGATATACACGTCGCAGCGGGTTCTGCCCGTCCACTGCGATTCCTTGCGGTATCCGACCGTACTGAATCCCAGGGCGCAGTCGCTGTTGCCCCGGTCGGCGGTGACGATTTCGGCCAGATCGACGGAACCGAGCTGGACAAAGCGCTCCGGTGCATCCAGGTTGACCACGCACAGATAAGAGCGTTTCAGTTCGCTGTTCAACTGCTTCAGCTGCACCGTCGGCAGATAGTCGTCGTCATAATGCCAGATATCCAGCTGCGCCTTTTCACTTTCGCTGACGGTTGTGTCTTTGGGCGGAAGGACGGGAGCAATGCCGAAATAGAGTTTGCGGCCGTCTTCGCTGAAGGAAGGATTGCGGTTTGAACTGACGGCCCACCGGTCAGGCATCTGCGGGGAGAGCGTGTCGGCCATGACCCTGACCTCGACCGCAGCCGTAGCCGTATAAAACAGGTCGAACACGCTGGATTCGTTTTTCGTCGTGTCGGCCGTAGCCAGGAAGGCGATCTGCTCATCCTTTTCGTCGAAGACGGGCGACTTGTATTCGCCTTTCCCTTCGCGCAGGGCGACCGAAGCGCGCGTGGCCGGGCTGTAGAGGTAGATTCCGGGCACGGACGCAGTGTCGCCGCCTGCGGGTCGGGTGATGTAGGAAAGGTATTTTCCGTTCTTGCCGAGGGCGTAGTGCGAGACATACGGAATGGTATCCTGCGTATGGTCGGTCAGGTGGTGAATGATCAGATATTCGTTCTTTTCATTTTTCCTGGCCTGTTCGCCGGTGTCTTTGGGCATGGCCACGGTAAAGGCAAAATAACCGGACGCCTTTTCAGGCATCCGGTATCCGCCCGCCGGTCCGATCCTGTGCACCTGCGCCGTTGCCAGCGTCATGTATCCCACGCTGTCTTTGGGCATCTCGTCGGCTTTTTTCTTTTCTTTCCGTGCCTGTTTCTTCTCCGCCTCCGAGGGCTTGATGCCGAAGACCAGTATCTTCGAATCGCTGCTGATCTGAGGATTGAATCCCCGTTCGATACGTGTGAGGGCAAGGGTTTGGAGGCGGGTCACTTCCAGCGTACTGTCTCCTTCCTGGGGGCTGACGACGCAGGCTGCATACTGTCCGTCGGGACTGATCTGCATCTGCGAAACGCTTTCCCATGCGTCATACATACTGTGATCAAGGGTTTTTTTTTGCGCGAAAACGCATACCGGCAGCGCTGTCATGACTGCAATGAATAAGGATCGATTTACTTTCATCCGTTGTTTTTTTATGATTTGAATAATTGTTATATCAGGACGGCAAATGTAATTATTTTTCATGAAACGCAAGGCGCGATTTTTGAGGGGGAGGGCGCTGATATTCCTCCGTCTGCCGGGGCTGTATCTTCAGGTTGGCCCGGGTCCATGTTCGCCAGGTACATGCGGTGAACCTGTTTTTTAATCCCATCCGTATCATCCGTTTTTCCTTCACTTGATGACATGGGGTTTTAAGCGATGAAAAATGAATCAGGTATAAACCCGAAATGTCCATTTCAGAGTGAATAAGTAGCAATCCGGGCGGATTGCGAACATTTCAGACTGAATAAGTAGCAATCCGGGCGGATAGTGAACATTTCAGACTGAATAAGTAGCAATCCGGATGGATTGTGAATATTTCAGAGTGAATAAGTAGCAATCCGGGCGGATTGTGAATATTTCAGACTGAAGAAGTCGTAATCCGGATGGATTGTGAATATTTCAGACTGAAGAAGTAGCAATCCGGGCGGATTGCGAATATTTCAGACGGAAACAGACCTGAATCCGGACGG
>JAISMO010000153.1 GCA_031276675.1 Tannerella sp. | reverse complement strand
TCGCCTGACATGGCTCTTGTTCCGGCGCCGCCTTCCTGCACCACAAAATTAAAGGTGGCATACGTAGGAATACCTTCCACCACCTCATCTGGATCAACGGGCTTAGGCCCGGGTCCTTCACCATCACTGGTACATCCAGTGATTCCAGCCGCCAGAAAGGCAGCGCTCACAAAAAACTTAAACATTCTTTTCATTTTACAATCAATTTAAATAAAACAATTTATTACTCATCTATTACTCACTTATTTTTCTGTTTCAAACCTGTGTTGAAAACATTCATTTTTATTTTCTCCGGCGCTTACCGGCGTGTTGTTTATTTATTTTTCCAATTCATGCCGGATCACCTCTTCCAAAGTTAATGATTCTTTTCAACACATTCTTACGTGTTTGGACTTTCCAAATGTCCGTTCCGTTTCTTTTAATTTTTTATTATCAACTTTTTTTTTATTGCTCTCTACTTCCATACATTTATAAATTGAATTCCGTCCGTTGTCCCGGAATATCACACATTCTACCCTGATCTGTTTCGGTCAGGCTTTCAAATTCTGATGAATCCCGTACAACTAATGTGCTGTTCATCAACTTCATTCGGAAAACTGTTTTCTCATTAAAGCGCATAACTACTTTTATTAAGATTCAGACACTTCATTTTTATGATGCAAATTTAGCGCTGATTTTTATAGATAATCAAATTCGAGATAAAAAAAAGTGTAACATGAATTAATGCAAGCTACCTTATTGGTATGCTGTAATTTGCCGGTTACCACTTTTGGTATATGCCCGAAAAAACCCAAATTCTCACTAAAAAAACAGTGATTTCATCCCTTTTTGTGGCCTCGAAAAAGAGGCCTTATCGGCAGGAAAATTAGTAATCATGCAAATTAACACTTACGTTATTCTGATTTTCTCCCTGAAGCGTATTTTTCCACAACCATTTTCCGGCATCCTGTATCTTATTCATCAACTCTGCCGATGCTTTCATACGTTCTTTCCATTTCAAAATCCTGTTTATCAAAACCATCATTTATATTATTTCCGTTTTCTTTCTCTTTATAGCTACTCTTTCGTGTGCCACCTGCCATTCAGCAAATACTGTGCCAAAGATGCGCTTGCGGATGAACCGGCTTGTTTTTTTTGAGCATCTACCGTTGGGTTAAAACAGACGGAGGAGAGGCATCCCTCTTCCATGCGGTAATCGTAAGGCCCTGCCTGCTACGTATCGACGCATGTGGCCTCTTCATGATGACGAGGCTCATGAGTTGGTAATGACGTGGGATGCCGTTGCAGTAATGAAATCCTTCATTTGATGACATGAGACTAAAGCGTGCAGCAATATGACAAAATGTCCGAAATATGACATTCGGGGGGAGTTGAAAAATCAGCATTTCTGCCCGGCACAGCGTCTTTCGTTGGTTCACGGTTTGTTTTGTGAGGTATGATTGTGTTATCCGAGGTACTGTTTTGATAATGCAGGCCGGTGTGATCCGCGGAGACAGCGGCCACGCTCAAAGAAGCAACTGTTCCGCTCTGGCGATGTCGCCGGAATGGTCCACGTCGATGATCTTGCCGAAAGGATATGCCTGAAGCCGCAGTCCGCCGGCAATCAGCCGGCGCTGATAGTTCCGCATCCGCGACACGCCTTCCGCCATTGCCGTATCCAGCACGCGCAGGGCCGCACGCCGCAGACCATAGATACCCCCCGACACATACCGGCTTCCGGCCTCCGGACGGTCGAGGAAATCCAGAATCATCCCCTGCCCGTCTGTTTTTACATAAAGCGGTTTCTCGTCATCCACAAAATCCGTCACCGCCATCAGTCCGTCGAACGAGTCGGCCGGAAGCGCTTCAAAGGCACGGATGTAACGGCGAAATTCATCTTCCCTGAAAACCGTATCCACCGTTGTCAGACAAAAACAGTCCCCCTGCAGAAAGCGGCTCAGGGCATGAAAACTGTGCATCGAACCGGGAGTGGACTGTACATGCAGGTGAAACGTCACGGGAATCTGCAGATGCTTCAGACAGTCCTGCACCTCCGCCATGGCTTCATTCACAATGACACTTATCGAATCGGCTCCGTTATCCAGAAACACGTTAATCAGCCGCTCGATCAGCGGCACGCCATGCAGACGTACCAGCGGCTTGGGCGCCGTAACTCCCTCCCGCACCAGACGCGAACCCTCGCCCGCAGCAATAATCGCATAATCCATTTTCTTTTCCTGAAAAGTTTTCGGAGGGCAAAACTACGAATTAATTCCGGAAGGCAAAACGTCTTTTAACGGGTTTGCATACCCTACCCTCCTGCGTTCCCCGCTCGAAGCCGTTAGCTTTGACGGCAAAACAGACGGCAGGACAGACGGAACCCGATCTTTCGCCGGTTCGGTACTTCTTTTGAATTTGAAGAGGTTCTTCCATGCGCGCCTCCAAATCGCAGTGGCTGCTTGCCGACTGCCGGAACAGGGAATTATTTCTCCCTCAGGAAGATTTGGACAGGCGTTCCGCTGAAGTCCCAGTGTTTGCGGATTTGGTTTTCGAGGAAACGTTTGTAAGGTTCTCTGACCCATTGCGGCAGGTTGCAGAAGAAGACAAACGAGGGTATACGTCCGGCCGGCAACTGGGTGATGTATTTGATTTTGACATATTTCCCCTTCCATGCAGGCGGTGGTGTCTGTTCGATCACCGGCAGCAGGATGCTGTTCAGTTGCGCAGTCGGGATGCGTTTCCGGCGGTTGTCGTACACCTGTTTGACCATTTCCAGCACTTTGAGGATGCGCTGTCTGGTCAATGCCGAAATGAACAGCACGGGGAAATCGGTAAACGGCGCCAGCCGCTCCCGAATCGCATGGATATAACGGTCTATCTTCTGGCTGTTCTTTTCCTCAATCAAATCCCATTTGTTCACGCAAACGACTATCCCTTTTCTGTTTTTTTGAATGATGGAGAAGATATTCATGTCCTGATTTTCGATACCCTGCATGGCGTCAAGCATCAGCACACAGACGTCCGAATTTTCAATTGCCCGGATGGAACGGATCACGGAATAATATTCCATGTCTTCGTTCACCCTGTTTTTCCTGCGGATGCCGGCTGTGTCGACCAAATAGAAATTCAGTCCGAACTTGTTGTATTTCGTGTAGATGGAATCGCGCGTGGTTCCGGCGACGGCGGTTACGATGTGCCGTTCTTCGCCGATAAAGGCGTTAATCAGCGACGACTTCCCGACGTTCGGACGCCCGACAATGGCGATGCGCGGCAGTTCCTCTTCCGTTTTTTCACTTTGTTTTCCGGGAAACAGGGTTATCATCCTGTCCAGCAGGTCGCCTGTGCCGGAGCCATTCATGGCCGACAGGCAGAAGGGGTCGCCCAGCCCCAGACGGTAGAACTCGGCGCCTGCGGCGTGCAGGTCATACGTATCGGCCTTGTTGGCTACGACAATCAGCGGCTTGTCCGTACGGCGCAGGATGCGGGCGACGGCGTCGTCCAGGTCGGTCGGGCCGTTGAGAATGTCGACCACGAACAGGATCAGGTCGGCCTCTTCAATGGCTGTCCGTACCTGCCGGTTAATTTCTTCCTCAAAAACATCTTCCGGGCTGGCTGTCCATCCGCCGGTGTCGATGAGAGAAAACTCCTGTCCGCACCATTCCACTTTTCCGTAATGGCGGTCGCGCGTGGTACCCGCCTCTTCGTCCACAATGGCTTCGCGTGTTTGCGTCAAACGGTTGAACAGGGTAGATTTCCCTGCGTTCGGTCTTCCGACGATTGCTGCCACATTTCCCATATCCGATTCAATAAATCATTCAACGATTAATCCGGGCGGTATCCGAATGCCTTCAACAGGCTGTCCCGGTTTCGCCAGTCCTTTTCTACCTTGACAAACATCTCCAGGAAAATTTTCTTTCCGAAGAAATGTTCCAGGTCTTTCCGCGCCATGATTCCCGTTTTCTTCAGCGCCATCCCCCGATGACCGATCAGGATTCCTTTTTGCGTTTCGCGTTCGACGATAATCACCGCTTTGATGTGGATGCGGGTAGCCGACTCGTCGAACAGTTCCACCATCACCTCCGTTGCATAGGGTATTTCCTGCTGGTAGTACAGCAAGATTTTCTCGCGGAGAATCTCCGCCACGAAAAACTTTGCCGGCCGGTCGGTCAAAGCGTCTTTCTCGAAATAGGGCGGCGAATCGGGCAACAGCGCCATAATCCGCTGCTTCAAAGGTTCGATATTGAATTTCAACAGCGCCGAGAGGGGCATGATTCCGGCTTGCGGCAGCCGCTCATGCCACTGTTCAACCAGACGCTCCAGCGTCGGCCCGTCGATCAGGTCGATTTTGTTAATCAGCAGCAATACGGGACATTCGGCCTGCTGCACCCTGTGCAGAAAAATTTCGTTCTTGTCCGTTTTCTCGATGGTGTCCGTGACGTAGAGCAGGACGTCCGCATCATCCAGCGCCGATTCCGAAAAGTGGAGCATGGACTCTTGCAGCCTGTAGTTTGGCCGAAGCACACCCGGCGTGTCGGAATAGACAATCTGCATGTCTTCCGTGTTGACGATGCCGAGGATACGGTGGCGCGTAGTCTGGGCTTTGGAGGTGATAATGGAAATGCGTTCCCCGACTAACTGATTCATCAGGGTGGATTTGCCGACATTCGGATTTCCGATGATGTTGACAAAGCCGGATTTATGCTTTCGCTCCGTCATATCCCCATTTCACGTAGTTTGCACCCCACGTAAATCCGGCTCCAAAGGCCGCAAATATCAGGTTATCGCCTTTTTTGAGTTGCTTTTCCCATTCCCACAGGCAAAGCGGAATGGTACCCGAACTGGTGTTTCCGTATTTCTGGATATTGATCATGACCTTGTCGAGCGGTACTTTCAGTCGCCGGGCGGTTGCGTCAATGATACGGAGATTGGCCTGGTGAGGTACAATCCAGTCGATCTGCTCCCTCGTCAATCCGTTGCGTTCAACAATCTCGACCGCAACGTCGGCCATGTCCGAAACAGCGCGCTTGAAGACCGTCTTTCCTTCCTGATAGACCGAATGTTCGCAGTGGTCAATACTTTGTTGGGATGGCATGTTGGCCGATCCTCCGGCTTTCATGTGGAGGAACGGAAACCCGCTTCCGTCAGTTCGCAGAATGGTATCCATGAGGCCGAAGGGTTCGGTTGTCGCTTCCAGCAGGACGGCTCCGCAACCGTCGCCAAAGAGCGGACAGGTGGTACGGTCGGTATAGTTGGTGATGGCCGTCATTTTGTCGCCGGCCACAAAAATGATTCGTTTGCAGACGCCCGAACGGATATAGTTGGCCGCCGTTTCCAGACCGTAGACGAATCCGGCGCAGGCGCCCTGGACGTCAAAGGCAAACGCCTTCCGGCATCCGCTGCGGTAAGCGATGATGGTAGAGGCTGGCGGGAAAGGATAGTCGCCGGTTGAAGTGGCGCATATCACACCTTCTATCGAATCGGGAGCAGCGCCGGTCTTTTCAAGCAACCGGTTCACCGCATGAACAGCCATGAAGGACATGCCCGTATGGGGGTCTCTGATGATTCGGCGTTCCTTGATACCCACCCGCGTTGTAATCCATTCGTCGGTCGTATCCACGATTCCGCACAACTCCTCATTGGTAAGTACGTCATCGGGAACATATCCCGCCACTCCTGTAATGACCGCGTTTAATTTATTCATTGCTGAAAATTAAACAGATAACCTCCTCAAAGAAGGTTATCTGTTTGGTTACGTGAATTACGTTCCGGTAAACTGGTTCGTTTTGCATGACAAGCCTGCACTTATACGGCGGCCTCTTTTTCGATAGCCAGTTTGCCTCTGTAATAACCGCATTCGTTACATACGGTGTGGTAAACATGCCATGCGCCGCAATTCGGACACACGGCCAATGTGGGAGTAACCGCGTGGTCGTGAGACCTTCTCTTGCCGGTTCTCGCCTTTCCCTGTCTTCTTTTAGGATGTGCCATAAATCTGTTATTTTTGTAATTATCTTTGCTACATTAAATCTTTCAGTGCGTCCCATCGCGGATCGGCAGTCTGCATTTCCTCCGGATCGTCGCCGGTAGACGGTTCGTCATCCGTACAGTCAAAATCTTCATTTTCCTCATCCGTCCGTTTGGGCGTATGTTTCTTCAGCTTGGAAGTCATCGTCCTGTTGCACTTACCTGGCGGGTGGATATGCTTCATCGGGACAGCCAGCACCACAAATTCATACAGAAACCAAGCCAGATTCAACGCGCCTTCTTCTTCTGAAATGACCAGAATCTCATCGCTTTCTTCGGCGTATTCCTTGCCAAGTTTCACTATCAGACGGGCATTGCTCTCAATGAACTGTTCCATGTTGTCCAGACAGCGGTCGCACAGAACATACACTGCGCCTTCGAGATGGAATTTCAGTTCAAAGGCCACTGCCTTCCGTTCCACGTTCAAATTCACGCGGACTTTGCCCTTTTGCACGTCCGCACCGTCAATGTCCATAAAAAACTTGTTGTCCAGCAGATATTCGTACTTGCAAACTTCTGTCGGCGCCATCGTTTTAAACGTTATGCGGTATGCATCAAATTTTCCCAAAGCTTACTGTTGTTGAAAAAACGTCGCAAAGGTATAACTTTTTTGCTCATAACGGCTCATATTTCCGCACATTTTAATAGAAAACTAACCGACAACCGGTTAAACAATCCCAAAAACAAATCCCGCGACCGAATCCGCTTCGGAAGCAGCTGCGTACTTCGCGGCATTTGACGCGAAAAGTCTTTGCGGGCATGGTGCATGGAGTCGCAGAAAGCGCCCCGGAGGAGTTGATCCGTGAGAGTGACGGAAAGCAAGGCCAAACATGAAAACGGTTATGCAATATTCCGGCGGCGAAGACCGGAAAGAACCTGAATCAAGCGTTTACAGCAAAGTTTTACAGGTACGGCAAACCGTTGCGACGGCGGCTTGAATGTTCACGCACGGGTTCGTTTTTTTACTACCTCTGCGCCCGAAGTAATGTAAATAACTCCTGTCACGTACAGTCCCCATAAAGACGGTAACGCTGCTTATTTATCTTTGGATGCCAACCCTTTGAATGTCCTGTGGCCGTGTTCGCGCTGGATGTGACATACCCGAAGCGGGGTGGAATCAATGAAGGAGATACCGGTACATTTACCCGAACAGCACAGTTGCAGGAAAAGCGTCATTTTGACGACTGTTTTCCGCTGCAGTTCTACAAAACGGTTATAGCTGACCGTATGGGGAAAGTCCTCCCTGCAGTGTACCTGAATATATTGCGTATAAAAGGCTTTCAGGTTCCTGAAGTGTTTGAGGTGAAAGAGGATAAGAATGGTGATTACCTCACTGTCGGACAGGGTGAATTTGCGATTTCGGCTTCGTTTGCCGCTGTCTTTTTGGAGGACGTGTCCCTGCATT
>JAISMO010000066.1 GCA_031276675.1 Tannerella sp. | reverse complement strand
GCCTTCGTAGAATACAAACGACGGGCCACCTTCACGGATGGCTACGCTTTTCCGGAAGAGATCGCCTTCCTGCCATTCTTTCAACACGTCCTTGTTTATCTCAGACAGGTCAAATGTGTGATATTCAGTAAATTGATGAATCATCACGTTTCAATCCCTTGCAAAATTAATTGCCGCGACTTCGAAAATTGTCGCAAAGATAATCCTTTTCGTTAAAACAGAAAAGGATATTTGTATGGCAGGTTCTTTTTTTGAAAGGTTGCGGTGTGTTTTCAGGGTTTTGAATACTGAAACACAGGCGTCTGCGGCATGTGTAAAGAGGCTGTCGGGCCGGTTGGGACGGGGGAAACGGACCCTTTGCGGAGGATGCGGAGAGCACGGGCGGCGCCCCATGGCATCGGGTGAAGGAAGAGGTGTGTCCGGAGCGGTCGGCCGAAACGGTTCCGCAAGCGGAGGTGCGGACGGGCAAACCTCCTTTCCGCCCGACTGAAAAACAGAACCGCCGTTATTTAAATGACTCCGGGCGCACAGGCCGTAAAAAACAGGCCTTGGCGCCGGCACATCGCTAACCCGTGCGTTAGTATGGTCCTGACCTGTGCGTAAGAACTGTTCTTAGCTATGCGTAAGAACTGCTCTTAGCTGTGCGTAAGAGAATAAAGCCGCTCCTGCGACGGTTTGCCGCATCCGTAAAGCCTTGCCGAGAACGGTTATTTCAGTATCTTCCGGCGCTCGCGTCCGGCGGGAGCCGGCTTTCCCGATCCTTATGAACGGCATCTCCACAGCGGCAGCGGAAAGAAGGGTTAGCCGGAAAAAGACTATCTTTGCCCTTATTAATGATATTAAATGTGAATAAAATGCGTAATTATACGGTTATCGGATTGCTGTGTCTTTCGGTCGCGGGATGCGGGGAAAAGAACAGGTATCCGCAGGGGATTGACCACGTGGTGGTCATCGGTATTGACGCCCTGAGCGTGCAGGGACTGAGGGCGGCAAAGACGCCCTGCATGGACAGCCTGATCCGCCACGGAGCGGTCAGCTACAAGGTGCGGACCGTGGCGCCGAGCACGAGTACGCCCAACTGGAACGCGATGCTCTACGGCGCCGGGCCGGAGATTTCGGGGCCGGCCATCTGGCACTGGGACGGGAGTTCATACATGCGTAACCTGGCGCTGGCGCCGGTTGTCATGACGGAGCATTTCCGGTTTCCGAACATTTTCAGGGTGATACGCGACCGGCGTCCCGAGGCGGAAATGGGCGCTATCTACGAATGGTGGGCTATCGGGATGATGTTCGAACCCGAACTGCTGAACGTCCATGAGACCCGGCCGTCTGCGCTGGAGACGGCCCGACGGTCGGCTGAATATATCCGGGAGAAGAAGCCGCACTTTCTCTTTATCCATCTGGATGAAGTGGACGGGCACGGGCATCGCGACGGCCACATGTCGGCTGGCTACCTCCGCAGCGTGGAAGAGGCTGACACGTGGGTTCGCCTCATTGTTGACGCCATCCGCGAGGCCGGCATGGCCGAGCGCACCCTGATCATGATTGTTTCCGATCACGGCGGCATCTACCGCGGCCACGGCGATGCGGCCTGGGAGGAGGTGACCGTGCCGCTCGTCTTCAGCGGCGCCGGCGTCAGGAAGAACTATGAAATCAGGCAGCAGGTCTATGTGTTTGACATGGCGGCCAGTGTTGCTTTCGCCCTCGGACTCGACGCGCCCCACGAATGGACGGGCCGGCCAACGAAGGCCGCTTTTGCCGGATTTGACGAACCGGCCAACCGGTGGAACGGCCTCGAACTGCTCCCGCCACCGGTTTTTCCGGTGGAAGACCGGCCCCACGGCCGGCTGTTTGTGGACCGGCCGGCGGAGGTGAACATAGCGATGCCGGTCGGTGCGGAAGGCGTCATCCGCTATACGACGGACGGCAGCCTGCCTGTACGCGACGAATCCGAGGTGTTTACCGCGCCCTTTACGGTTGATCATTCGGTGGTGATCAACGCCCGCCTGTTTTCCGACAAGGGAGAAAGCCCGAACGTGACGGCGTATTACCGCGTGGCCGACACCAAAGCCGGTCACGGCCTGAACTTCAAAATCTATCAGCAGCCGGAGATGAAGGAAATGCCGGATTTCCGGGCGCTGCGGCCGGCAGGCGAGGGCGTCTGCCACGAGTTTTCGCTCCATAACAGTCCCGACCTGCAAACCTTGCGCGGCCAATACGGACAGCATTATGCCCTGACGTTTACCGGATATCTCCGGATCGACGACGAGGGGACGTATACCTTTCGCCTGCATTCGGAAGACGGCAGCAAGCTGTATATCGGTCGCGAACTGGTGGTGAACAAGAGCGGCACGGGCGAAAGCCTCAGCGCCGGCAAGATTGAACTGAAAGCCGGGATGCACCCCGTCCGCCTGGAATATTTCAAGCAGGGCGGCGGCGGCGAGATGACGCTCTGTTACGAAGGCCCGAATACTCCCAGTCAGATTGTGCCGGCCGACAAACTTTTCAGAAACCGATAAAACATTTCCATATCTATGAAACCATTCCTTATCACGTTTTTATGCTGTACGGCGCTGTGGGCGGCAAAGGCGCAGGTGCGTTACGATTTTGATCTCGACCGCTCGGCAGCCGCCTCCCGAATCACCCATGACACGAAATGGTCGGAGACCTTCCGCCGGGAGGTACTGCAGGTGAAATCGGACGAAAACGGCAGCGTCCTCTCCCTGGCCATGAACGATACGGTCGACTGGGGCAAAGTCAGATACATGGTGTGCGAAGTCTGCCATCCGGGCGAGCACACCATTATGCTGAACATTTGCCTGTTTCGCAGGGGCGAACCGCTGTCGGGACCTCCCCGGCTGTCCTGTTCGATCGCCGTATTGCCCAAACTGAAGACTCAGGTTGTTTTCCCGCTGGAATACCTCTCCGCGCAGCGGATTTTCCTGCCCCGCTTCCCGCGCCAGCTGAAGGGAGTGGTGACGGGTAACCGCATCGAACCGGAAGACATCGCCGCGATGAGTCTGCAAATATTTCCCGCCATGTCGCCGCTCTTCGCCCCAACCGTTGAAATTGCTTCCGTATACCTGACCGACGGGTTGCCTCCCGACTGCGAAGCGCCGCAGCAGAAATACGTCGACCGTTTCGGCCAGTGGACCCTGCGCGACTGGCCGGGCAAAATCAAAAGCGAGGCGGAACTGAAGCAAAAGATGGTGCAGGTGGAGAAATCGGCTGCCAAAGCGACCTATCCCAAAGGCTGGAGTTCATACGGCGGCTTGAAAGCCCTCCGTTTCGATTCGACCGGTTTCTTCAGGGTGCAGCACGACGGGCAGCGGTGGTGGTTTGTAGACCCGGAAGGATATGCGTTTCTGAGCGCCGGCGTCAACGGCGTCACCGCCCGACAGTCCGGCGTCTACAACGGGATGGAAGACCTGCTGGAGTGGATGCCCGACCGGCAGGGCGCATTTGCCTCCATCTACGAAGAGGGAGAACACAAACGGATAGACTATTACAAAGCCAACCAGCTGCGGGTGTACGGCGATCGGTGGCTTGACAAATGGCTGGCCACCACGCCCGGCTTGATGAAGCAATGGCGCTTCAACACCGTGGGCAACTGGGCGGACCGCGGATTTGCCCAAAAGAGCGGCCTGCCATACGTCCATCACATGGGCGAAATGCCGGTGACCCGCCTGCGGCTTTACCGCGATTTCCCGGATGTATTCAGTCCCGAATACCGGGAACTGGCGGCACAGTATGCGCGGCAGCTCCTGCCCCTGCGGGAGGACAGACGGCTGATCGGCTATTTCCTGTGCAACGAACCCAAATGGGCGTTCGGCGATCAGGTGCTTGCCTTCGAGATGTTCGCCTCTCCGCAGTTGAGTTATACGAAGCTGCATCTGGTTGCCTGGTTGAAGGAGAAATATCCGCGAACGGCGGATTTCAACGCGGCATGGAACGTGTCGTATGCTTCCATTGACGAACTGCTGATGCAGACCTTCAAAGACGCTCCGTCGGAGGCCGCGGAAAAGGATTTCCGGGAATTTACCGCACAGATGGTGGAGGAATGGATACGGATCATCTGCGAGGAAACGAAGAAGGCTGACCCGAACCACCTGAATCTGGGGATGCGCTATGCGTGGATCAGTTCGGACGTGCTGGTGAAGCCGGCACGCCATTTCGACGTCCTGTCGATGAGCGCCTATACCGCGCCGTTTCCCCCGCCGACGGAAGAAATCTCCCGCATCAGCGGCCGGCCGGTATTGCTGAGCGAATGGCATTTCGGAAGCGCGCTGGACGCCGGCCTGCCTACCAGCGGTCTGCAAACCGTGATTTCGCAGGCGGAACGGGGCAAAGCCTATCGCACCTATGCCGAGCATGGCTTTTCACGTCCGGAAATCATCGGTATGCACTGGTTCCAGTGGACCGACCAGCCTTTGCTGGGACGCGGCGACGGCGAAAACTACAACATCGGCCTGCTGGACGCCTGTTCGCTTCCCTATCCCGACCTGACGGAAGCCGCCCGTATGGCACACGAAAACATGTATGACCTGGCGCGGGGACGAAAGAAACCGTATTTTTTCAAACTAACGCCCACGCCCACGGTCAAGGCGCAGGAATAAATCCGGAAAAAAGGGCGGATCGCCCGTCTATCGCCGGAAACGGCTCCCGGCGCGCTTCCGCAAAGTATGCCGAATATTTGAGGCGCTTCGTAACGTTACGAAGCGCCTCTTCGTAACGCTGCGAAGTGTCTCTTCGTAACGCTACGAAGCGTCTCTTCGTAGCGTTGCTACTTGACAGATAAAAACGCTTGCCTGTATCTTCCTGATGCAGAAGAGGAAGTATTCACGCGGTTGTGGACGGTGTCGCACCGCAAAGTCGTCCGGGTCGGGGGAAAAGCGACCTGTAACGGAGGTTCATTTGATTTCAATCACCAGATAGCGGTTCTGTCGCCAGAACTGTTCGACATCCGTGATGTGGAGCGTCAGATTGCCGTGTTCATCTTTGGAAAACCTGTACGTCTCGGCCGGATGGACCGAGCGGAGGTCGGCTTTGCCGGCATACAGCGGGATTTCGGTCACTTTGCGGATGTCGATGGGGATAAAATAGTCTTCATTGAAAAAGCCTTCCATCACTTTCGGCTTGGCGAACAGTCCGCCGCCGGTCAGGATGTTTTGCCGTTTCAGTTCCTTGACCGTGCCCAGGCAGTAGTACGCCGTATTCAGTTTCCGGTTCTGCTCTTCCAGTTTCTTCGTCTGGGCAGCCGTCGTTTCGGAGAGGTTTTCGATGTTTTCATTCAGCGAGGCAACGGTGTCGTCCAGTTTTCGGATGCGTACATCTTTTCCGGCCAGTTCCTCTTGCAGGGAGGCAATCATTGCCGCCTTCCGGTTGAGTTCGGTGGCAATGCGGTCAATGGTTTGCTGCAAGGCTTCCGAGCGGATATGACTGTTCCTGAGCTGTTCGCGCAGGGAGGCCAGCTGTTCCCGGTTGGATTTCAGGGTCTCGGCAATCCGGCGCACGTTATCCTTGAGCTGTTCCTTCCCGCCGGGGCCGATGTCTTCGCCCTGCGGACCGACGGAAAGGTAGTTTTCAGCTTCCCGGATCGACTGGATATCGGACTGAATGTCGCTTAACGTCGTCAACATGTCTTCCAGCAAAGCCGACGTGGCCGTCTTTTCGGCCATCAGCGCTTCGTTTTCACTTTTCAGTTTTCTGTATTTGGCCGACTGTTCAATGCAGGACGTCAGCAGTGCCATACAGAAGCACAACCATACCATTCTTTTCATATACATACTGTTAATCTAATGTTTTTACTTTCCGTGTCCGGCTACGACAATAACAAATTCGCCTTTCGGTTCGTTCACGGAGAAATGCTGCAGGAGGTCTTTGAAGGTGCCCCGGACGGTTTGTTCGAAACGCTTGGACAGTTCCCTGGATACGGATACCGGCCGGTCTTGGCCGAAGGTTTCGGACAGTTGGGTCAGCGTTTTCAGCAGGCGAAGAGGCGATTCGAAAAAAATCATGCTCCGTTCCTCCATTGCCAGCGCCCGGAGGCGCGTCTGCCGTCCTTTTTTGAGCGGCAGGAACCCTTCGAAGCAAAACCGGTCGCAGGGCAATCCGGAGACAGCCAGCGCCGGCACAAAGGCCGTGGCTCCCGGCAGACATTCCACTTCCACGCCCTGCCGTACACACTCGCGTACCAGCAAAAATCCGGGGTCGGAGACGGAAGGCGTTCCGGCGTCGGCAATCAGCGCCATGTTCTCGCCCCCGCGGATGCGTTCCACGATTTTCTCCGTTTGCCGGTGTTCATTGAACTTGTGGTACGACTGCAGGCGGTTCCGGATGTCGTAGTGTTTCAGCAGAATCATACTGGTTCGTGTATCTTCGGCCAGAATCACATCGACTTCCTTCAACAGGCGAACCGCGCGGAAGGTCATGTCCTCGAGATTGCCGACGGGCGTGGGGATAAGAATCAGTCTGGCCATGCTCGTATCAGGAAAACCGTTTCTCCAGTATTGCAACGAATTCGGCGACCGTTTCGTCCTCAAAATTCCAGTTGAACCGCTCTTTCAGACAGGCGAGCGACGTCTCATACGAATCCTTCGTGTTGAGTTCGGCGATGGTTTGATTCATCAGGTTTTCATTCTTTCCGAACAGATCGTGACAGAAACGGAAGCGGTCATTCAAGGTGAAAGCTTTCTTCAAATCGGCCAGCCTGTTTTTCCCGATCGTTTCATTGAGCCGGCTTTCCGGTTTTTCCATGGCGCGTTTGGGTGGCGGCGGGGATGGCAAGGGCATGTCGCATCGCAAGGGCGGCGGCGGACTTGCGGCTGCCGGTGGGTTTGTCACGGGCGGCGCGGGCGTTTGCCTGCTTTCCGGCAGCGCCGTGTTGGAGGGGGATGTCATACCGTTTGAAATCCGGCCAATGGATTGGATTTGCGCCTGATGCGCTTTCGCCTGCCGCTCAAGCCGCATCAGTTCCAAAACTTCCATCTGGTGCAGCAGCGCCTGCATCCGACCGGTAATATCAAACGCCTCGCTGAAAAATGCAACCGGATAAATCGCTTTTTCAAGAATATCTTCCGTCAGTTTCTCGAGCCGTTTGATATGAGCAGTGAACTGTTCAAATTGTTCTTTATTCTCCATAAGTTTCCTTGATAGACAGCGACAAATGTAGTTATTTCCATGAAAATGATACAAAGAGACATCTTTATTTTTCTTCCATTTCGCCGGGAAGATTCACTAAATAAAGCTGTTGAGTGGCCCGGGTAAAAGCCGTGTAGAGCCACCGGCAGTAATCTTCGCCCAGCATTTCCCTCGGTATGTATCCGATGTCCAGAAACACGTTGCGCCACTGTCCGCCCTGTGCCTTGTGGCAGGTGACGGCATACGCATACTTCACCTGTACGGCATTGTAGTAAGGGTCGACCTTGACCTTTTTCAGTTTGCCGGCCCTGGTCTTTTCATCGGCGTAGCTTTCCAGCACGCTGAAAAACAGTTTGTCGCTCATCTCCCTGGGCAGGGAGGGCGCCTCGCTTTGCAGCGTATCCGTTAAAATCCGTATTTCGGCTTCCCGGTCGTCGTCCTGAAAACGAACCCATACGTCGCAGAAACGGAAATCATGCATCTCATATGTGTGGCGTACGCGCAGCACTTCCACGATTTCGCCATTGGCAATAAAATCCGTTTCTTTCAACTGTTCCGTCCGGAAATAATTGTTCTTGACCACCATCAGCCGGTCGCCTGTGGAAATTTCCTCTTCCATGTACAAAATCCGGTTCCGTATACCCTTATTATACAGAAGGGCGCGTTTGTTTGAACGGCAGACAATCATCGTTTCGTCCAGTCCGTCCCGGTCATAGGCCGAGGAGATGGTTTCAATCAATTCGTCGCCGCTGATTTTCTTCACGTCGACAAAACCGGAAAGGCGCAATGCGGGATAATCGTCAAACCGGCATAGTTGCAGGTATTTCCGTATCAGGGTGGCGTTGAACAGGATTCCGGAGTCTTCGCTTTGACGGGCGACCTGAGTCAGCCGGATTTCATGCACCTGCAAATGGTATCCGTGCAAGTAATCGGCATTGAGGGCGGGACTTTCGAGCTGCAATACGGGCGGCAGCTGCGCAGTATCGCCCATCAGAATCAACCGGCAGCGTTCGCCGCTGTATACATACCGGATAAGGTCGTCCAGCAGCCCGCTGTTTCCGAAAGCCCGATTTCCGTCCGTGGAGTTGGAAATCATGGAAGCCTCGTCCACAAAGAACAGGGTGTCTCCATGCAAGTTGTCGGACAGGGAAAATCCCTCCAATTCATTGGAAAAAGCCTTTTTACGGTAAATCTTCCTGTGAATCGTGAAGGCGTTCTGTCCGGCATACCGGGCAAAGACCTTGGCCGCCCGTCCGGTTGGCGCCATCAGGACCGTTTTCTGCTGAAACTCGTTCAGGGCTTTCACGGTGGCGCCAATCAGCGACGTTTTTCCCGTACCGGCATACCCTTTCAACAACAATACACTGCGAGGTTCTTCCGAAAGCAAAAAAGCAGCCACTTGACGGATGGCCAAAGTTTGCTCTTCCGTCGGACGGAAGGGAAAAAAACGGGCGATTTTGCCGGAAATAAAATTATTTCTCATTCCCATGTAATTATTTTGGGCGATAAAGTTAGTGCATTAAATATTCTTTTCTATATTTGCAACTCAATTATTTGAAGCAATAAATCAAAAACGAAACATGATATGAAGATTACACTGAGAGTATTATTGGTTGGTGCAGTTGTTATACTGACGTACATGTGCTATCGCAGCATCATGAGCTCAATTGAATTCGACTCGGAACGGAAATTGCGTGAGAGCGCCATTCAGGCACGCCTGATTGATATCCGGAAGGCGCAGATTGAGTACAAGAATGTGTATGGCGTACATGCCGCGAATTTTGAGGAACTGGTTAAATTCTTAAAGGAAAAGAAATTGCCGTTCATCCTCAAAGAAGGAGAATTGACGGACGAGCAGTTGGAAAAGGGCATGAAGGAAAAGGATGCCATCAAGTTGGGTTTGATCAAACGCGACACACTTTGGGTACTGGCTAAAGACACGCTGTTCGGAGCGAACTATAACGTGGACTCGCTGGCAATTATACCGGTAGCCAACGTGAATGCCCATTTCACGATGGATACGGCGACGCTGGTTTCAAATTCGGGTTATACGGTAAAGGTATTCGAAAGCGGCGTGAAATATGACACC
The DNA here is from genome assembly GCA_031276675.1 of Tannerella sp. Lineage (GTDB taxonomy): Bacteria > Bacteroidota > Bacteroidia > Bacteroidales > Tannerellaceae > Tannerella. The sequence goes on along the minus strand of JAISMO010000066.1, from coordinate 24,905 downwards.
TATCTGGGCGACTTGAACCGTCAACTGTTAGTCAACTTGAAAGACCTGGCGAACAAATTAGGCAAGTACGACGGTTTGCGCGTCGGCTCGGTGACGGAAATCAACAACAACGCAGGAAACTGGGAATAAATGATGCTTCGTGTTCCTGACACGTTAACGGTTGATGGTGCGGAACAGTATGTAGTGTCCATCCGGCTGTGGCCGGGTGGACTTTCTTTTGCCGGCCATATCCCCTCGGTAAAAGGCAGTTTCTTCTATACGGAAATGGCCTTTGATTTGGCTACGCCCTATCCGCAAGCCCTGAAAGAGGCTTTCTTCGAACACGTTTTTCTCGGTTATCCCTACAAACATGTGTATATCATATGCGTAAACCGCCTGTATATGCTGGCGCCGAAGCCGGCTTTTGCAGAGGAACGCAAGGAAACGCTGATGTCGTTTGTTTTCTCCGTTCCGGGACACAAAGTGCTCCACGAACCGTTGCCTGACCTGGAGGCTGAAATGGTGTACAGCCTCCAGGAAGAAGTCCATGCCTTCTGTTGCCGGTCGCTGATTCGTATGCAATTTATCCATGCCGTCACGCCGGTGCTGCTTCGCTGGAGAGAACAAAACCTGCCCTGTTTCCGGAAACAGCTGTACGTATCGGTACATGAAAACATCATGGATGCGGCATGTTATGACAAGGGTGCACTGACATTTCTCAATTCGTTCGACACCGGAAACGCCGCCGACCTTCTCTATTACATATTATATATCTGGAAGCAAACGGGCATGGATCAGTTGGAAGACCGGTTGCTGCTTTTTGCGTCGGCGTCGCTGTACTTGGAACTGAAGGAGACGCTGGAGAAATATGTGAATCACGTCGTACAAGTCGAATCGCCCCGGAGAGCGGCAGAAACGGAGACAACACGAGTTCCGCTGGATATTGTTTCCCTGTTCGGATGCGAATCATAAGAGGCATATACGGTCGTCGCAGGTTTCGGATTCCCGCGTCGTTTGGCGCCCGTCCGACGACGGACTTTGCGAAGGAGAATCTGTTCAATGTCCTTGAAAACCTGATGGACTGGGAGGGCATGAGAGCGCTGGACCTGTTCGCCGGTACGGGGAGCATCTCGTTCGAGATGCTTTCGCGCGGTTGCCGGCAGGTGACGGCCGTGGAACTGAATCCTGTTCATGCGTCGTTTATCCGGAAAGTGGCCGGCGAATTGCGGACGGAAGCGCTGAACCTGATACGCGGAGATGTGTTTCGCTACCTGCGCTCTGCGCCCGGGCAGGCATTTGACCTTGTCTTTGCCGATCCTCCCTACGCGCTGAAGGAAGTGCCGGAACTCCCCCGGCTGATCAAGGACGGCAAATGGCTGCGCGAGGGAGGTCTTTTCGTCCTGGAACATTCCGGGATGCACAATTTTTCCGCTTTACCGCACTTCTGTCAGCAAAGAGTGTACGGCTCCGTGCATTTCAGCATTTTCAAAGACATTTGACGGCTTTTTCTTACATTGAAATTACGTTGATATACATTAAGAGAATCTCCAGTATCCTGTATGGGGAAAAACCGGCGGCATGAGCGGGAATCCGTGAAGCCTGTGCAGCCGCCGATGCACACGGTTCCGCACGGGCATCAGCCCAATTCTCTTTCATGGCCGTCTGCTTCAACTGACAGACAGAAAGGACAAAAGGGATGAGGGGAAAGGAACCGGAAAGTCGCCGCAACGGACAGCAGGATAAAAAGAAATCCGGCCAAAGCCCGTGCGGGCCGCCGATGCACACCATTCCGCACGGGCTTTAGCCCAATTCCTTTTCATTGCCGTCTGCTTTCAGCTCAATGTCGTCAAGTTAAGAGGAATCCAGTAAAAAGCCACTGGAAATGACTCGGGAATGACTTTGATTCTCCTAAGGAATGAAGAATCAACAGAATATAACAACCCCTAATGTTGGACAGGCAACGATAAAACCTCATTTATACCTGATTCAAAAACAGGAAAACAACCCCGGTAGCCCGAAGACGGCGCGCACCCGATGACCTCATTACCTCATGAATCGTCTATTTCCGGTTAATGAGGTAATAAGGTCACCGGGTGCCGGTTTGTTACGGCTACGAGGTTGTTTCGTAGGGAAAATCAGGTGAAAATGAGGTTTGTCTGTTACATCTTATTCATTTTTCATCCCTAAAGATACTTTCTTTGGAAAAGTTGCATTCGCTGCTTGAATCTGCGCCCGGTTAATATATTAAAAAACCTGGCGCGTTCCTGGATTTTAATCGTACATTTGGCCCTCAAAATCCGAAACCGGATGCGAGTTCGGAGTCGTTTTTTTGAATTTGTAATCAACCGCTTTCATGGTAAATAAAAAATGATTGGATGAGAAAAAAGATCGGACTGGCACTGCTTATGTGTGGCGCGGCAGCAATGGTATCGGCGGCGGAACCTGCCGTGCGCGTGAAGGGAATTGTGGTGGAGGCGGGGAACCTGCTCCCGATTGATTTTGGCGATGTACTGCTCTATGTAAAGGGCGAAACACAGCCGGTGTCGCATACGATGCCGGACACGGAAGGCCGCTTTACTCTTACGGACATAAAAGAGGGTGAATATTCGCTGATGATTCGCGCCATGGGTTTCGACATCTATACGAAAGCCGGTATTGTACTTTCGGGCGCCGCCGAACTGGACCTGGGTATCATCACAATGACCGCACTGGAACAGGGCCTGGCGGAAGTGGAAATCGTGGCGCAGAAGAAACAGGTTATCTATAAACTGGACCGGCGAGTTGTTGAAGCGTCGGGCAATTTGCTGGCCGACGGCGGTACGGCAGTGGACCTTCTGGAAAATACACCGTCCATCCGCGTAGATGCGGACGGTGAAGTCACCTTCCGCGGCAGCGGTGGTTTTCTGGTATATGTAGATGGCAAGCCGAGCATTTTCAGCGGTAGCCGGGCGCTGGAACAAATCCCGTCCGGGCAGATTGAAAACATCGAAATCATCACCACCCCTTCCGCCCGCCATGATACGGACGGCGACGTGGGAATCATCAATATCATCACCAAAAAGCATTTCAAAAGCGGCTTGAGCGGCATGGTCAATGCCGGCGCAAGCACGGTGCTGTCAAGGAATGCGGATTTCCTGCTGACGCGGCAAAACGCGGCTTCCCGCTGGTATGCCGGCGGCGCATGGACGGAACGGCTGCGCAAAAGCGATTTCGACCAGGACAAAATGACCCATGCAGGCAACATGACTGCCCTCTCCCACTCCGCCGGCCCCCGCGAAAGCAACAATTTCAATTATTCGCTGAAAGCCGGTTATGCCTGCTCAGTCGCTTCCACCTCCTTTAATGTCGACATGGAAGGAGGCTACGGCGGACGTATGCGCGCGGGTGACCTGGGCTACCGGGAAACGCAGACCGTGACGGTCGAAAACGGAGGCCTGCTGGTGCAGGAAACGGTCGAAGGGGATTATTTCAGTCGCGATTATTACCATATTGACGAAACCTATTTCCAGGGAACCGTCGGATTTGACCATCCGTTTGCCGGGAAAGGCCACAAGCTGAGCGGCAGTTTCTACCTGAAATACGGAGGCGATGCACTGGAATACTTTGAAAGTGACCTGTACAACAAGGCCAATGTGCGCCAGCAGGGACACCGTGCCTGGGAAGACGAATATCGCCGGACGATGCGTTCCAACCTTGACTACGTCTGTCCCTACCGCCCAACCGGCCGGGTGGAAGCGGGACATCAGTACTATGCTTATCTGGAAGATGGCGACTACAGCATGCAGTTCTGGAGTCCGGAAAGGCAGAGCTTTTACCGGCGTGACGACATATACAATACGTTCTATTTCCAGCGGGGCATCCATTCGCTGTATGCCCTGCTGGCCGACAGTTATAAAGCGTTCGACTGGCAGGCCGGCGTGCGTGCCGAACAAACGCATCGCGTGCTGAGGAGTTCCAGGAAATGGGCCAACCGCACGGTGAATCGTATGGAACTGTTTCCCTCCGTTCATCTGGGATATACGTTTCCCCACGGGCACCGTCTGATGGCGTCGGTTTCCTACCGCACCACCCGTCCGGCGCTGTTCTACATGGAGCCTTACATCACGTATCGCGATTATTATTCCGCCGAGATCGGGAACCCGGACATCCGGCCCGAATATATTTATGTATACGAGTTGAACTATCACAGGAACATGGGTGAACATTCCATCTCGGCAACGCTGTTTCACCGCAACCGGAGGGACAAGATCGAACGGCTGCGCGTCCCGTATGAAGCCGGCGTGACGCTTGACTCCATGGCCAACGTGGGAAATGACTATTCGACCGGGCTGGAGTTGAGTTCCCAATTGCAGCCGACACGCTGGTGGAGCATCACGCTGAACGGCAGTTACTATCATTACAGGGTAGAAAACGAACTGGCCTCGGCCGGCGGCCGGGACGAAACGAGCCGCAACTACGAACTCATGCTGAACAATGGCCTGTATGCCGGCAAGAACACGCGAATACAGTTAGACGGCAATTTCGTGGGGCCGTCGGTCACCACGCAGGGACGCACCTCGGCTTTCTGGTACGTCAACCTGTCGGTACGTCGCCAGATGTTCAACCGCAAACTGAGCGGTACGCTTGCCTTTCGCGACGTGTTTAACTCCGCGCGCTACGACAGCCGTATCCAGACCTCAAACCTGGAATCATCGACGCGGATTCGCCCGTTCTATCCGTTAGTTACGCTGTCACTGGCCTATACGTTCAACAATTTCAAACAGAAGAGCGCCGGAGACAGGGAAGATCATGACTTGTTCGAAGGCACCAATCATTGAAAAAAAACCTCCGGGAAGAGGCTTTCAATGGATAACCGACGACAGGGGGTTTCCTTTTCTTCGTTCAGGCAAGTTTTTCGCGGATTTTTGCGGCGATCCGGGCCAGTTCTTCCGGCGTCCTTTTCAGTTTCGGATTACCGAAAAAAATATCGGATTCTTTCCTGATGGGCACCAGATGGATATGGGCATGGGGCACCTCCAAGCCGATGACGGTCATGCCGATGCGTTTACAGGGAATAGCCCGTTCCATAGCGCGGGCAACGGTTTTGGCAAACGTCATCATACGCCCCAACAACTCATCGTCCAGGTCGAACAGGTAGTCGACTTCCTTTTTCGGAATAACCAGCGTATGTCCTTCGGCAATGGGGTTGATGTCCAGAAAGGCGAAAAATTCGTCATTCCCGGCGATCCGGTGACTGGGGATTTCGCCGGTCGCAATTCTGCTGAAAACGGTAGCCATAACTTGATCTATTATTTATGGATGGGTTAGATGGATATTTCCAAAATCTTGAATTTGACGATTCCCGAAGGCACCTTGATTTCCGTAATGTCGCCTTTCTTTTTTCCGATCAAGCCCTTGGCTATCGGCGTGTCCACAGAAATCTTGTTTTCTTTCAGATTGGCTTCCGAATTGGAAACTAACGAATAAGTCATGACGACGTTATTCTGGAGGTTTTTGATCTTGACCTTGTTCATAATCTGAACAACGTCTGTTTGAATCCGTGCTTCATCAATCAGGCGCGCATTTGAGATGAGGTTCTTCAACTGTGCAATTTTCCCTTCGAGAAGACCCTGCGCATCTTTTGCCGCATCGTATTCTGCATTTTCGGACAAGTCGCCCTTATCTCTCGCTTCCGCAATCTGTGCGGAAATCTCTGGACGTTTCACGCTTTCCAGATAATTAATTTCGGCCAGTATTTTGTTATAGCCTTCTTCCGTCATGTACGTAACAGCCATTTTATCTTCCTCCTTCGTTTTTGATTCTAAAAAAAGAATCCCGGTCACATAATGTCAACCGGAATCCCTGTCTATAAAATTAATCCTAATAATCGTTGCAAAGATAGCCCTTATTTTATGATTCGTAAAATTTCCGGAAATGCTTTACAACATAATTTTCTTATAATACAGCCTGTATTTCCTTTTCAAGTGTGTTAATGTCTTCCACGCGTTTCACCAGATTCCCTTTTCTGTTCAGGATGAAAATCGCCGGCAATTGCTTCACATTATACAGCGCGGCCGACTGGGAATAGACCGACTGAGGATCACGCACGCAGATCCAGGGCAAACCGGAAACGATGTTCTTCCACAAATGCGTGTCGCTGTCCAATGAAATCTGATAGATATCCACACCCTGCGCATGATAACCGGCGTAAATCCGGCCAAGCGTTGTGTTCAGTCCTGCCGACCATTCCGACTGATAGACCGTAAAATTCAATATTACCACTCGATCCTTGGCCACGTCGGAAAGTTTGATCTTCTCGCCGTGAAAATCGGGCAACTCAATGTCCAGCAGTGTGATTTCCTTAGCAATTGAGCTTAGGTCAACCGTACGCTCGCTCCGGAGCACCTTCAGGGACTGCAGCGCGAGGTTGTACAGATGCCTGGCACGCATGCTTTCCGGATAAAAATGATTGTAGCTGGTTGCTACTGCGCCATAGGCACGAGAATCGGTTCTGTCGTACAAATCGAAAAACAGCAGTCCGTCAATCTGCTGAAAAAGGGCGAAATAGGATGCTGTAGACATCGGACGGGTATAAATGTATTTCAGCGCGGTCTCCTTGTAGGTATCCATTACCTTCTGCACCTGAATCTGATACAGGCTGTCGGAGATCAGCCCCGATTCGTATTCCTTGCGCAGGTACTTGATGGCCTGGTTGGCATCCAGTTGAGCCAGCGTGATTTCCTTCATGGCAAGCGCATTGGCCGACCCTTCCACTGTATATGACGTGGCGAATGTACCTGCATCGGCCAGGAACGAAAGCACCTCGGTCGAGTCAATGGCAAAATTGATCAGTTGGCTGTTCAGCCGGAGGTGATAAAACTCGGGATAAGCCGGACGCGGTTGCCTGAAGGAAAATTTCCCGGAGGCATTCAGCCTGACCGAGTCCAGCATTACCGTTGCCGAAAGTCCTACATTTTCCAGATAGAGAGTCTGTCCGTCGGCGCCGGCAACAATGCCGTTCACTTCAAAATCCGACGACTGTCTGCATGACATCCACATTCCCGAAACACAGGCAGCAACGAATGCGACGAAGAACGGATAAATTTTATATTTCATACAAAGAAAAATTTACTGTTTTATGCTGCAAATATACGTTGTTTGAGACGGGATAAAAAATAATCTCCTACATTTGCATACATGAATGAAATAAGTATCAAATCCATTTTGGAACAGGAGGCCGAAGCGGTCCGCCATATCCCGATTGACGCAGCATACAGCACTGCCACAGCACTGATTGTCGAACACGTCCACCGTTTGGGAGGAACGCTGATCATCAGCGGCATGGGGAAAGCAGGTCAGATTGCAATGAATATTGCAACCACTTTCAGTTCGACCGGCACGCCGGCCTATTTCCTGCATCCGAGCGAAGCGCAGCACGGCGATCTGGGTATTGTGCGCAAGCATGATCTGATGTTGCTGATTTCCAATTCGGGAAAAACACGTGAACTGCTCGAACTGGTTCAATTGACACGCGAACTGGTAGACGGCATCCCGTTTATCGTCATCACGTCCGATCCCGACAGCCCGCTGGCCGGAGAAGCCGCCGTGTGTCTGTCTACCGGCGCGCCCCGGGAGGTATGTCCACTGGGATTGACCCCGACGACCTCTACGACGGTAATGACCGTTATCGGCGACATGCTGGTCGTCAGCGTCATGCAGAAGATCGGATTTACCAGCGCCGACTATGCCCGGCGTCACCACGGCGGCTATCTGGGTGCGAAAAGCCGTCAACAGTGTAAAAACAAAAATACCTGATCGTATGAGAAAAGTAATTGGAGTGGGAGAAACGATGCTGGACATCATTTTCCGGGGCGATCAACCGCATGTGGCCCTTCCCGGAGGTTCGGTGTTCAACGGGATGGTGTCGTTGAGCCGCTTGGGCGTGCCCGTCATCTTTGTTGGCGAACTGGGAAATGACCGCGTGGGGGAAATGGTATGCCGGTTTATGCGTGAAAACGGGATGACAACCGACTACATGGACGTTTATCCGGAGGGAAAAACGTCTGTTTCGCTGGCCTTTCCAAATGAACGGAACGATGCCGAACCGCTTTTCTACACCGGTTATCCCGATCGACGGCCGGACAGGGGCTTTCCTCCGGTCGAGGAAGATGACATTTTCGTTTTCGGTTCGTTTTATGCGCTGGATCCGCTGATTCGTCCGTGGATCGTCGAACTGCTGGAATACGTCCGCAAACGGAAGGCCATTGTTTATTACGATCCGAATTTCCGAAAGATGCACTCGCATAAAGCGATCCATGTCCGTTCAACGGTGATGGACAATTATGAATATGCCGATGTGGTCAGAGGCTCGGAGGAGGATTTTTTGAATCTGTATGGCCGGACCAACATGGATGCGGTGTATAGCGACGAAGTTCATTACTATTGCAAAACTCTGATTACAACGCATGGAACGAACGGGGTTCATCTTTTCACCGAAAAATTCCGTCTTCATTTGGATGTTCCTGCCGTCACGCCGGTCAGCGCCGTCGGAGCGGGCGACAATTTCAATGCGGGAGTCATTTACGGACTTGTCAAACAGGGAGTCGGACACCGTGACTTGCCGACGCTCGATGCGGAGACGTGGAAGAAGATCATCCGTTGCGGCATGGATTTTTCGGCCGATGTCTGTCAAAGCTATGCCAATTACATCTCAACTGATTTTGCGGAGAAACTGTCCCGAAATTAAATGGAAATCATGCGTGCATTCGCGTGGGAGAAAAATCCTGCGTCGCAGTTTCTGCCGGTTGTCCCGAAAGGTGCGGGGGAGGTATTGCTTCATGCCTGTTGCGCCCCGTGTTCGGGCGCTGTCGTCGAATCCATGCTGGCAAACGGCGTGCAGCCAACCATATTCTATTTCAATCCGAACATCTTTCCGCAGGCGGAATACGAACGGCGAAAAGCCGAAAGCAAGCGTCATGCCGAATCGTTAGGATTGCCTTTTGCGGAGGGTGATTACGACCATGCGGCGTGGCTCGGGCAGATGCACGGGCTGGAGCAGGAGCCGGAACGGGGCGCCCGATGCATGGCCTGTTTCAGGATGCGCCTCTCCGCGGCAGCACAGTATGCCCATGCACATGGTTTTACGGTATTTGCCTCCACACTGGCTTCCTCGAGATGGAAAGACTTGCACCAGATCAACCGGGCCGGTCGCGAAGCTGCGGCATCCTTCTCCGGCCTCGTTTTCCCGGAACAGAACTGGCGCAGGGGCGGACTGAGCGAACGGCGTCATGCGCTGATCAAACAATATGGATTTTATAACCAGACGTATTGCGGATGCGAGTTCGGACTTCGTAACAGACCGACTGTTCCTGCGATGTGACATGCCGGATTGCCAGTAAAACCCTGTGTTCGGTTATGCAACTGCTCCGGTCGTTTCCGGCGTTGGGAAATAACGGATCAGGAATGACAGCACTGGCCACCGGGGACGGCATTTGAATTAAAATCTCCCCTATTCTGACAATCCCAAAATATCCATTTCAGTCGGAAATTTTGATAATCGAATCCGATTGCGAACATTTCAGTCGAAAAAGATCATCAGCCGTTCCGGCATCTGAACAGCACCTCATCCCGGAAAAAAATTTGTCTGTAAAGGAAATAAAATCTATCTTTGCCCCCCGATTCAACAAATAACTGGATAATTATAAACAAGCAATAACGATGAAAAGAACATTTCAACCCTCGAACCGCAAGCGAAAAAACAAGCACGGGTTCCGTCTGAGAATGTCTACGGCCAATGGCCGCAGAGTACTTGCATCACGTCGGGCCAAAGGAAGAGCCAAACTGACGGTATCCGACGAATACCCGAAATAATCAGTAGAGAAACAGCCGCTTACGGCATCACAGAATTAACATTTGCGGAAGGTAAAAATTCTTGTCCCGAGAGTTTTTACTTTTTTTATACCCCAAGCCATTGATATTTTCTTATTTTTGCCCCTTGTATGCAACGGAATAGAAAGAATATACTGGAACAGTGGATAAGTATGCCCCTCGCCGCTCACCTGATCGCGGCCCTGTTTGTCGCAGGCCTGCTGCTCTTTTTGGTGCTGAAAGGATTGAACGTCTATACGCGCCATAACAAAGCGGTAGTTATTCCTGATGTCAAAGGCATGCAGATCAGGGAAGCCTCCCTCTTTTTCAAGAACAACGGGCTGCGTTACAGCGTGGTCGATTCGATTTATTCGAGAGAAGTATCTCCCGGAGCCATCGTAGATGTATATCCCGTTGCCGGATCCAAAGTGAAGGAAGGGCGTATCGTGGCCCTTACGCTTAATGCAACCGATGTGGAAAAAGCCGCCATTCCGGACGTGGCCGACCTGTCTTTCCGGCAGGCTCACGCCCTTATGCAGGCGCAGGGATTTTCGTCCGTCGAAATACGTTATGTGCCGGGAACCTATCGCGACCTGGCCATAGCAGTCGAATCGGACGGAAAAGAGTTGCAGCCCGGCGAAAGGGTGCCGCTCACCTCCACGCTTGTACTGAAAGTCAGTGACGGAGGAAGGGATGCTTCCGGCGAATCCGAATCAGGTACGGCAGGCAGCCGGACCGGCGAAAATCAGCGCTGAAACCCAATGACGGATGCAATGAATGAATGGATAACACGGGAAGACGATCCGGTTGAAGACGATCTCCTGCTCGATGAACAGCCGGAAGACGAGACGGCAGACCTCGCGCCGCACTGCTACGAGCATTTCTGTTATGTCGCCGACCGGAAACAGTCTTTGCTGCGCATTGACAAGTTTCTGACAGACCGCATGATGAACATCAGCCGGAACCGTATTCAGATGGCGGCCGAAGCCAACTGTATCCTGGTGAACGGGAAACCGGTGAAAAGCAACTACCGGATCAAGCCGCTGGACAGGGTATCCATTGTGATGTCGCATCCGCGTTATGAAACGGAAATCCTGCCTGAAGATATTCCGCTGGACGTTGTATATGAAGACGACGATTTGCTGGTGGTGAACAAACCGCCCGGACTGGTCGTCCATCCCGGACACGGAAACTATACCGGTACGCTGGTCAATGCGCTGGCCGGCTACCTGCGTGAAGACCCGCAGTTCGATCCCGCCGATCCGGCCGTCGGGCTGGTACACCGCATCGACAAGGACACCTCCGGACTGCTGGTCATCGCCAAACGACCGGAAGCCAAAACCGGTCTCGGCCTGCAATTTTTCCGCAAAACAACCCTGCGCCGCTACATGGCGATGGTATGGGGAATCCTCAAGGAGGACTGCGGACGTATTGACGGAAACATCGGACGCGACCCGCATGACCGGTTGCAGATGGCCGTCTTCCCCGACGGCGAACAGGGCAAACCGGCCGTCACGCATTACCAAACCCGACAGCGACTGGGCTATGTGACGCTGGTCGAATGTCGGCTGGAAACCGGTCGGACGCATCAAATCCGGGTACATATGAAGCATATCGGCCATCCCGTGTTCAATGATGCCCGCTATGGAGGCAACCGGATTCTGAAGGGACAGCCCTTTTCCAAATACAGGCAGTTCGTACAGCGCTGTTTTGATATCTGTCCCCGGCAGGCATTGCATGCCCGGACGCTCGGATTCGTACATCCGACCACCGGCAGAGAACTGTTTTTCGAATCGGAACTGCCGGACGACATGCAGCAGTTGATTGACCAGTGGCATCAGTATGTTTCAACCAACAAGGAATCATGAAAAAAGAAGGAATCATGAAAAAAAATATAGCAGTTGTTGCCGGAGGCTATTCCTCCGAATATGAAGTCTCCCTGCGGAGCGCCGAAACCGTGTCTGCGGCCATTGACCCGGAACGGTACAATGTATACGGAATCGTGCTGGAAAAGGACGCATGGACGGCCAGATTGCCAGACGGCCGGACGGTGCCCGTCAACAAAAACGATTTCAGTTTTTCGTGCGGCGGCGACGTCATATCCATTGACTATGCCTATATCACGGTGCACGGCAGCCCGGGCGAAGACGGACGGCTGCAAGGCTATCTCGACATGCTCCGGATACCCTGTTCGTCGTGCGGCATACTGGCCTGCGCCCTTACCTTTAATAAATATGTCTGCAACCGCTTCCTGGAAAGCCAGGGGATTTCCGTTGCCGCTGCGATTCGCCTGCGGCGGGGAGAAAGCCTCGCCGCGGACGCAATCGTTGCCAGCCTGGGACTGCCCGTCTTTGTCAAGCCGAACAGCAGCGGCAGCAGTTTCGGCATCTCCAAGGTAAAGGATGCCGAACAGTTGCAGCCGGCCATCGGGAAGGCCTTCGCCGAAGACGACGAAGTCATCATCGAACGCTTTATTCCGGGCGTGGAAGTGACCTGCGGCTGCTACAGCGCAAGGGGAAACCTTATTGCGCTGCCCCTGACGGAAGTGATTCCGGCCAATGAGTTTTTCGATTACGGAGCCAAATACAACGGCGAATCGGAGGAGATTACGCCGGCGCGCCTGTCCGCCGAACTCACCGGACGGATTCAGCAGGAAACGAAGAACATCTACAAACTGATCGGAGCCAGAGGCCTTATCCGGGTTGACTACATCCTTGCACCCGGCGGACATCCCGTCGTGCTGGAAGTAAATACAACCCCGGGCATGACCGCCACCAGCTTCATCCCCCAACAGATACGGGCTGCCGGTTCAAACCTGCGGAACGTATTAACCGACATCATTGAAAATGGATAACCCGATGGAAAAGATAACACCCTCCCGTGATTTCGATGACATTCGTCCGCTGAATGACGACGAAGTAAGCGCCGCCATTGACGAACTGATTGCCGCTCCCGGATTTCGCAACGCAGTGAATTACATCCTGCCGAATGTGGACTGGGAGGCTTTTACCCGGCGTATGCGCCAATGCAGGACGAAAGAGGAATTCAAGTCCACTTTCAGTTACGACGCCGTGATGACGATTGCCCGGCACACCACCTTCTCGCTGACCATCTCCGGGCGGAGCCGCCTGCCGGAAAAAACACCCTGCACGTTTATCTCAAACCATCGCGACATCGTGCTGGACGCCGCCTTCCTGAACGTCCTGCTCTACGACATCGGACACGGACTGACGCAAGTGGCCATCGGCGACAATCTCCTGATACATCCCTGGATCAAGCTGCTTGTGCGCATCAACAACAGTTTCATCGTCAAGCGCGACGTCCCCGTACGCCGGATGCTGGAAACCAGCCGCACGCTCTCGTCCTACATCCATCACACCCTCCGGCATACAAAGGAATCCGTATGGATTGCACAGCGCGAAGGGCGCGCCAAGGATTCGAACGACTTCACCCAGAATGCCGTCCTGAAGATGCTCAACATGGGCGGCACGGAAGACATCCTGACCAACCTGACGGCGCTGAACATCGTTCCGGTTGCCATTTCCTACGAATTTGACCCCTGCGATTACCTCAAGGCACAGGAGTTTCAACTCAAACGCGACCGTCCCGACTATGTCAAAAGCAAGCGCGACGACCTGCTGAACATGGAAACGGGTATTCTGCAAAACAAGGGCCGCGTGCATTTCACCATTGCCTCGCCGGTCAATCCGGCCCTGAAAGCCCTGAACGGGAAAATGGAAAAAAACGAACTCTATTCGGCCATCGCCTCGGTCATCGACCGGGAAATTTATGCCCACTACCGTTTCTATCCCTGCAACTACGTGGCCTACGACATGCTGTACCATACCCTGCGCTTCCGGGCAAACTACGACCGGCGAGACAAAAACATCTTCGAGACCTACCTCCGGCAGCAGCTGGACAAGATCGTCATCCCCGACAGAGACGAAACCTTCCTTCGCACCCGGATGCTGGAGATGTATTCGAATCCCCTGAAAAATCATCTGGAAAACAAGCAGTGAACCTCGCATGGCACGGGAAGAATCCAAACTGTCGGGAAAAGTCCCGGAACCTGCCCTCCGCCGGTTGCCCTGGTATCTTGCATACGTCAAGCTGCTGAAGGGCTACGGCGAATCGTTCGTCTCGTCGACCCGGATCGCCCGGGAGATTAATGTGGATGCCAGCCTGGTGGCCAAAGACCTTTCGTACGTCAACCTTTCGGGCAAGACGCGGGTCGGCTACGAAATCAACGCCCTGATCGGCATACTGGAAGATTTCCTGGGATTCACCTCGCAGCACAAGGCGCTGCTCTTCGGCGTGGGACGCCTGGGCGCCGCCCTGATGCGCGATTCGGGACTGATGCAGTACGGGTTGAACATCGTTGCCGGTTTCGACGTCCGCAGGAAAACGGTCGGATCAACCATCGCCGGTATCCCGGTGTTCCACATGAATGATTTCCGGGAAAAACAGCAACTCTACGGCGCCACGATCGGAATCATCACCGTCCCGGTCGAAGAGGCGCAGAAGGTGGCGGAATGCATCCTCGCGGAGGGCATCCGCGCCCTGTGGAACTTCACACCCTTCCGCATCCGCGTGCCGGAGAACGTCGTGGTCCAGAACACGTCCATCTACGCCCACCTGGCCGTGATGTTCAACCGGCTGGACTCGCTGACGGCCCAACCGGAGGCCTGACCTCACCTCCGGTGACGTTCGGCGGTTCCCTGAAGCAAGCGGTTGTATTTCGGCCTCTTACCCCCTGTACGCCTTCGATAATACATCTCTCCGTATCCCGAAATACCCCGCCGTAAAATATATTTTATCGCCAGGAAATATATTTATTCGCCGTAAAATATATTTTACCGCCAGGAAATATATTTATTCTGCCACAAAATATATTTTACCGCCAGGAAATATATTTATCCGCCACAAAATATATTTTACCGTCAGGAAATATATTTATCCGCCGTAAAATATATTTTACCGCCAGGAAATATATTTATCCGCCGCAAAATATATTTATTCGCCGGGTAAAATGACCTTTTACCGGGTTACGGGACTTGTGTCCGGGCAGGACTTACGCCCGGCGCCCGACACAGGGCCGGATGAAAGACGCTGTAACGGACTCTCCGGCTGAGGACATCAGGAGCGGCAGCCAACCGGCGCCTCCATGCTCCAGCGCCGACCCGTATGAAAAAATTCCCGTATATTTACGCCTCGAAACAAGGCAATGAACATGAACTTACGTATAATTTCCGTATTTTTTATCCCTGTGCTTCTGCTGTTTTCACGGACAGCGGGGGCACGGATGCCGACCGACGGGGTGATTGTCGGGGCGGAACGCATGGAGCTTCTCCTCCCGGAGATTGACGGGAAACGGGTGGGGCTGGCCGTTAATCACACTTCCATGCTTGTGCAGACCCGTACCCACCTGCTGGATACACTGCTGGCGCAGGGGGTGAAGGTGAAGCGAATCTTTGTGCCCGAACACGGTTTCCGGGGCGAGGAGGATGCCGGCGCCCGCGTGAAAAACCATCTTGACATGCCGACCGGGATACCGGTCATTTCGCTGTACGGCAAACATTTCAAACCGACGGCGGAGCAGCTGGCCGGTCTGGATGTGATTGTTTTCGACATGCAGGATGTCGGGGCGCGTTTTTATACCTACATCAGTACGATGCATTACCTCATGGAAGCCTGCGCCGAGCAGGGGATTGCCTTCGTCGTACTGGATCGTCCCAATCCGAACGATTATGTCGACGGTCCGGTGCGGAAACCGGGATACCGGTCATTTGTCGGCATTCATCCCGTGCCGATCCTGCATGGACTGACGGTGGGCGAACTGGCCATGATGATCAACGGAGAAGGCTGGCTGCGGGACGGGCGGTGCTGTCCGCTCACCGTGATCCGGATGGAGCGCTGGCGTCACGGCGATCCTTACCGTCTGCCGGTCAAGCCGTCGCCCAATCTTCCGAACGAACAGGCCATCCGTCTGTATCCCTCGCTGTGCCTGTTTGAGGGAACGGGCGTGAGCGTGGGACGCGGGACGCATTTTCCCTTTCAGGCGCTGGGCTATCCGGATCCCGAAGCCGGAGATTTTACCTATACGCCTGTCTCCATTGCCGGACTCGACAGCGACCCCATGTACAGGGAGCGGATGTGCTACGGCGTTGATTTGCGCGACTATCCTTTCCGGGGGGGACTGACGTTGCAGTTTCTTCTGGATTTTTACAGCCGTCTGGGCAAAAACGGCAAACGTTTCTTTACCCGTGCCCACTGGTTTGATTTGCTGGCCGGCACCCGGGAGTTACGCATGCAGATTCTGTCCGGAGATACCGAAAAAGACATACGCGCCACGTGGCAAGCTGACCTGGAACGCTACCGGGTCATGCGCAGGAAGTATCTGCTATATCCGGATTATGAAACTGCGAATATCAGCCGTTGAATGAAAACGCAACTGTCCGGATCATGAAGAAGAAGCGATTTGTTTGCGGGTGTCTGGCTGTTGCCTGCGGAATGCTGGCCGCCGCGGGGTGGATCGGTTCGTGCCGGTCCGGGAAATCCGGCGCCGAAGCGCCTCCGGAGGCGGTGGAACGGGCAGACTCTTCGGCGTATTTTTATGATATATGTGTGGATTCGCTGGAGGTTGCCGAGCACAGGATTCGCAGGGGTGACAACCTGTCGCTGATCCTTTCCGGCCTGAAACTCGCCTCCGGAAGCGCTGCGGTTCTTCAGGCGGTGGATACCCTGCTCTCTCCCGGAAAACTGTATGAGGGCCTGTCTTATCACGTACTGACCACGCGGGACAGTGTCCCGCAGGTGGCCTGTCTTGTTTTCGCCCGTTCACGGACGGAGCACGTAATCGTGGACCTGACGGGCGATTCCGTCCGGGCGCGCCTCTACCGGAAAGCCATCCGGAAGGAGCAGCGTTTTGTGGAAGAATCCGTTCATTCGTCGCTGTGGCAGGTGATGAAAACACAGGGGATTGACCCCATACTGGCCCTCCATCTGTCGGATATTTTTGCCTGGCAGATTGATTTCTTCGATCTTCAGCCAACGGATTCGTTTCGCGTCCTGTATACGGAATCTTTTATCGACGACACGGTTTCTCTGAAACTCTCCGTCGATGCAGCCCTGTTCATACACCAGGGCCGCACCTGCATGGCCATCCCCTTTACGCAGGACAGCCTTCCGGAATTTTTCGACGCCGAGGGGCAAAGTCTCCGGAGAGCCTTCCTGAAAGCGCCGCTGGACTTTTTCCGCATCACTTCCCGCTTCACGAACAGCCGCTTCCATCCGGTGCTGAAGTATTACCGGGCGCATCACGGGGTGGATTATGCGGCGCCGACCGGCACGCCCGTCAAGGCGGTCGGTGACGGCAAGGTCATTGCCATGGGCTTTCAGAAGGGAGGCGGCGGCAATTACGTGAAGATACAGCATAATTCCATCTATGCGACGAGCTACATGCACCTGCACGGATTTGCCGGAGGCCTGAGCGTGGGCCGGCACGTCCGGCAGGGTGAGGTGATCGGTTACGTAGGGTCTACCGGTCTTTCGACCGGGCCGCACCTCGATTTCCGGGTTTACCGGAACGGGATTCCCGTCAATCCGCTGGATATGGAATCTCCGCCGGCCTTTCCCGTCAGGGCGGAACTGAGAGACAGTTTTGAACGTGTCAAACAGCGTTTCCTTCAACAACTCAACGAATCAAAACATAATGACTCTCTGTTGATTAAAATCAACGGCAATGAAGGCACAATGTCGTCAAGTGAAGGATGAAATCCTTCCTGGTGAGCACGGGGTAATGCTTATCCCATGCGCCGGTTAATTGTAAATTCCATGTGTTCCTTCTCATTAATGTAGTCTATTAAATCCTGCGTGACTTGCAGGCGTAAACTCCTTGAGGTCAGCTCCAGATGCACCTGCTGTTCCCCATCCGTTATCGAGAAATGGAGTCGTGTTTTTCCGGGATTGTTTTTGATGAACAGGGACAGTTCATTGATGATTTGGCTGTCCAGTTTGCTGACAGGTAAGGTGATCCTGATGTTTTTTACCAGATGTTCCTTTACCTCCTGTAACAGTTGGACGGATTTGATTTTGATTTCGAGTTCCGATTCCTTCCACTGCCTGGGCTGAATGGAGACCTTGAGCAACAGATAGAGGCCCGGTTTTCCGTATTTTCCGTATTCGACAAAATCGTTCCCGAACAGAGGAATTTCTCCGCTGCCGCTGAAATCTTCAAGTTTGAGAATCATATACGGCTTGCCGTTTCTGGAAAAGGCTTCTTTGGCGCCGGTCACAATGCCGCCCAAAAGCAGTTCTTTTCCTTTCAGCGCGGTCAGGTCGCCCAAGTCCGCCATGCACGCATTGCAGACATAATTCAGGATGATGCGGTATTCGTCAAGCGGATGCGCGGACAAATAAATTCCGATGTATTCCTTTTCCCTGTTCAACCGTTCGAGGTCGCTCCATGCTGCACAGGTCGGAATCGGCGGCCGGGTGATTTCGATACATTCAAAGCCGTCGAAAAGCGAATGTCGGGCAGAGGTTTGATCCGAATGGTATTTATGGCCGTAGTGCAGCAGGATTTCGGAAAAGGTTTCTCCCTTTTCTCCGGGCGTGACAAGCGGCTCGCGCCGGATGTTGAGACTGTCGAAAGCGCCCGCCAGCGCGAGCGAATCAAGTATTCTTTTGTTGCAGGTGAAGATATTGAGACGCTCGATAAAGTCGAAAATGTTCTTGAAGGGGCCATCTTTTTCGCGCACTTCCAGGATATTGTCGACGATGTTTTCGCCTACTCCCTTGATGGCGCCCAGTCCGAAACGAATGTCGCCCTGCCTGTTGACGCCGAATTTCAGTACCGACTCGTTGACGTCCGGCCCCAGCACCTGAATCCCCATCGCCTTGCATTCGTCCATGGCTTTGGTTATTTCCTTGATGTTTCCGCGGTTCCGGCTCAATACGGCCGCCATGTATTCGGATGGATAATGCACTTTCAGATAGGCCGTCTGATACGCTATCCACGAATAGCAGGTCGCATGGCTCTTGTTGAATGCGTACGAGGCGAACTTTTCCCAGTCCTTCCAGATTTTTTCCAGCACAGCCTGATCGTAACCGTTGGCTTTCCCGCCGCTGATGAACTTTGCCTTCATCTCGTTCATTTTGTCAATCATCTTCTTTCCCATGGCCTTGCGCAGGGTGTCGCTTTCGCCCCGGGTGAAGTTGGCCAGCAGGCGGGAGAGCAGCATCACCTGTTCCTGATAGATGGTAATCCCATAGGTGTCTTCCAGATAGCGCTTCATGACGGGAATATCGTAGGTGATCTCTTCCCGGCCATGCTTTCGGGCGATGAATGAGGGGATGTAATCCATCGGCCCCGGACGGTAGAGCGCGTTCATGGCGATCAGGTCTTCGAATTTGGAGGGCTGCAGTTCCTTCAGGTACTTTTGCATACCGGTCGATTCAAACTGAAAGATGCCGGTCGTTCTGCCCTGGCAAAACAGTTCATACGTTTTCCGGTCGTTAAAGTCGATATGGTCAATATCAATATGTTTTCCTGTGGTTTGAGCGATGTTTTCAAGCGCTTCCCGGATGATGGAAAGGTTTTTCAGCCCGAGGAAGTCCATCTTGATCAGTCCCGTTTCTTCGATCACAGCCCCTTCATACTGGGTGACCAGAATGTTTTCGCCAGTTTCCTTGTCTTCGGCAACACTGACGGGCACAATGTCCGAAATGTCCTGCTGCCCGATGATAATACCGCAGGCGTGCACGCCGGTATTGCGCACGTTTCCCTCCAGTTTCCGGGCAAATTTCAGCGTATTGCGCAAAAGCGGGTCGCTGCTGTTGGCTGCCTGTTTCAATTCGGGCACGTATTCGATGGCGTTTTTGAGGGTAAGTTTGCGGTCGGGAATTTTGTCCGGTATCAGTTTGGCCAGTCGGTTGGATTCGCTCAGCGGCAATTTCTCCACGCGCGCCACATCCTTGATAGCCATTTTGGCCGCCATCGTGCCGTAGGTAATGATGTGAGCCACCCGCTCCTGACCGTATTTTTCCGTCACCCACTTCAGTACTTTGCCCCGTCCGTCGTCGTCGAAGTCAATGTCGATATCGGGCATGGAAATACGTTCGGGGTTGAGGAAGCGTTCAAACAGCAGATCATATTTGATCGGGTCGATGTTGGTAATACCCAGACAGTATGCCACGACCGATCCGGCGGCAGAGCCGCGTCCCGGTCCGACGGATACGCCCATTCCTCTTGCGGCGGAAATAAAGTCCTGCACGATCAGAAAGTAGCCCGGAAAACCCATCGTCTTCATCGTGTTCAGTTCAAAGTCAATGCGTTCCTTCAATTCGTCCGAAAGGTTGTCTCCGTAGCGCTCGTGGACGCGCCGCATCGTTAAATGACGCAGGTAGTCGGCTTCGAGTTTGATGCGAATGACTTTATCGTAGCCGCCCAGCCGCCTGTAATCCTTTTCTCCAAATTCCCGGATCAGGTCGGGTTCCGAATATTTCAGGCGATAGCTTTCTTCCGTACCGAAAGACGGATCAATTTGAAAGCAGGGCATCAGCGCATCGGAATCAATGGAGTAGAACGTTATTTTTTCGGCAATTTCCAGCGTATTGGCAAGCGATTCGGGGATGTCGGCAAAAATGGCATTCATTTCAGCCGTCGTTTTCAACCATTCCTGCTGGGAATAGCGCATCCGTTTCGGGTCGTCGATATCTTTCCCGGTACTCAGGCAGATGAGACGGTCGTGCGCTTCGGCGTCGTCTTCGTTGACAAAATGCACGTCATTGGAAGCAATCAGTTTAATCTGATGCTTGCGGGCGAGTTCGATCAGCACCTTGTTGACCTGCATCTGTTTGGGATAGGTTTCCCGGTCTGCGCCCGGTTTGTCGGTTTCGTGACGTTGAAGTTCAAGATAGTAATCGTCTCCGAAAAGGTGCTTGAACCAGAGGACGGACTCTTCGGCCAAATCATTCCGGCCGTTCATAATCCATTGCGACACTTCGCCCCCCAGACAGGCCGAGCAGACGATCAAGTCTTCGTGATATTTCTCCAGCAGCGGTTTGTCGATGCGCGGATTCCGGTAAAAGCCTTCCGTCCAGGAAAGAGAAACCAGCTTGATCAGGTTTTTATATCCTTTCAGCGTCTTTGCCAAAAGGATCAGGTGCCATCCGCCGAGGTCTTCTTTCGAAGATTTGTTTTTGCGACCGTTGCGGGCACAGTAACATTCACAGCCAAGAATCGGCTTGAACATCTTTTCGTTGCATTCCCTGATTTTTTCAGCCAGTTGCTCCCGGTGTTCGTTTTCCTCCGGAGTCGGATACTCCCTGTCTTCGAGTGTTTTCAATTCGCGCCTGTATCCCTTGAGAGCCGTCAGGTATTGGCTGTTTCTTTGTCTGACTTTATTGTAAAAGTCCTTGATGCCAAACATATTGCCATGGTCGGTGATGGCCATGGCTCTCATGCCGTCGTTTTGTGCCTTGTCAAGCAGCGCGTCAATCGACGCCTGTCCGTCCAGCAGAGAATATTGCGTATGTACGTGTAAATGAACAAATGATTCCATATAAATAATATTGTTTCCGGAAATGAATGTAAAATCCGTTTCAAAGGTAACGGATCTTTTGAACCGATGCAAGATTAGTTTTCAACAGGAAGAAAGCCCTTGAAACACGACTTATGCCGAATCTGCCGGCAGGATTCATCCGGGGTGAATAAAACGCAGGGACAGAAAAAAAGGGAAATAAAGCGACTTCACGTCGACCTGTTTCCCTGAAAAACTAAATCAAAAACCAAAATCAAAAAAACCAAGCAACCTCTGCTCATACACTATTTTCGCTCCTTGCCTCTGCCCGGTTTCGGATGCTCGTTTTCCGTACCGGGCCGGCGTTCCCCGTCCCGCATAAATTCCCTCATGAACCTGAAATCAGCCTGCTGGTATTTATACAGTTTCAGCGGTGGCAGGATGCGTTTAAACTTCTCATAATATTCCTTTTCCAGTTGAGCCTCTCTGATGCGCGTTTCGATATTGCAGTCAATGAGTTTCAAACAGGCTTCGTCGGAAAGCGGCTCTTTGCCGGTGCGACATTCCCGGTTACGTTTCCGACATTCCCGTCCGGCATTATACTGTTTCTGTTTCAATTCATTGTCCAGCGGGATAAAGGCTGCCGCCTCGTCTGCCGTCAGACCCGCCTCGATCGTGATATAAGCGTTTCTTTTTGCCTGAAACGCCTGTTTGTCGAACTTCTGCGTCCGGTCTGTTTCTTCCTGGGCTACCGCAAAATGATTCAACAGCACGACGGCCATACACATGATTAATATACGCTGTTTCATATCATTCTATTTTTTCCATTTCTTCCGTAAAGGTACCATTACAATAATTGGTTTCCAGATATTCCAGAAAATCTTCATCTTCGTCCGACAACGCGGACAGCAGCCCCTCCGAAGGCGCCACCTGCACATACAGGTCGCCGGTCGAACGGTTCTCTTCCGTAGCGGTGAAGGGCTGATTGAACACTTTAAACAGGAAAATCAAGCCGATAAAAACGGCTGCCAGGTATAGCCACGGATGTATCCGTTCGTACAGGGAAACGACTTTGGTTTCTTCGCGTGGTTTTTCGGGAAGCCGACTCATGATTTGGCCGGTCAGTTCTTTCAGATAACCGTCCGGCACTTGAAAGGGATTGCTGCCTTTCCATTCTTCCAGTTTGGTTTGTTTTGTTTCCATCTTTTTGCGCGTTTCAACGTTTGTTTGACTCTCTGGAGCGGAGATAGTTTAAAGGTCTTCCGTTAAAAATGACTCGATTTTCCTGACGGCGTGAAAATAGGATGCCTTCAGGGCGCCGACCGAGGTGTTCAGTATCCCGGACATATCTTCGTATTTCATTTCGTCATAATAGCGCATGGTGAATACGATTCGCTGCTTTTCCGGCAAACGGAGGATGGCTTCCTGCAATTTCAGCGCCAAGGCGTCTCCATCAAAGTATTCGTCTCCCTTCAACCGCTCCAGCAGGAAGACATCCGTATCGTCGATCGAAACCTGATTCATCGCCCGTTGACGGTTCAGGAACGTAATATGCTCATTGATGGCAATTCGGGACATCCAGGTGAGAATCTTTGATTCTCCGCGGAACTGTTCCAGATTCGTCCACGCCTTCAGGAACGTGTTCTGCAACACGTCGTTCGCATCGTCGTGCGTCATTCCCGTCCGGCGAATCAGCCAGTACAGCCTGGCGCCGTATGCTTCAACAATTTGGGAGAAGGCGCTTCGCTGCGTTTCCGGATTGCGTAACCTTTCCATTATCTCATCTTCCTTCAATGCTTGCATCCGCTTCTTTTTTCAGGGCGTAAATATACTTAGTTTATACAGACAGGGTGTACGGGAAGGCAAAAAGCGCCTGTTAATAAACCGTAACCTCCACATGCGGCCATTTCCTTTTATCGAAACTTATAAAGGCTCAACTGCAAAACCCCGTGTTCGCTCATGCCTGCCGCCTGTCTTTTCTTCGGCGTGGAAGAGAGACACATCCTCTTCTGCATCAGAAAGATACAGGCAGGCGTTATTACCTGTCGCGCAACAACGTTACTGCGTGTCGCATAACAACGTTACTGCGTGTCACGCAACAGCGTTACTGTGTGTCACGCAACAGCGTTACTGCGCGTCGCGCAACAACGTTACGAAGCGACACTTCACAGCGTTATGAAGTGTCTCAAATATTCGGCATACTTTGCGGAAGCGTGCCGGGAACTGTTTTTGGCGATGGACGGGCGACCTGCTTTCCGCAGGTATCATCTGTGACCGTACACGGGTTTTTGCGGGTGAACCCACAAACCTGTACCGCGCAAAGTATATATGCAAACAATCCGGACACTTCGGGGGAGAAGATGTCCGGATTGAACGGAGCAGAGGTTCCTGGCGGATTCGAACCGCCGTAAACGGTTTTGCAGACCGGCGCCTGACCACTCGGCCAAGGAACCATTTGCGGTCGCAAAGATATATATTTTTTCCGGCAGGGAAAGAAAGACCGGGTGTTTTTTTCCGGGCAAACGCACGAAATTAAGTGACCAACTTTTTCAGATATTCCGTATCATAAGCATCCCTGAGTCTTCTTTTCTTCATGCCTGGCATGTCCTGCTGTTCGCTGATGATTTGCAGGGCAAGTTTTCTCAATGTGGCAAGATTTTCAGGTGCATTTCCCGTCCTTGCCAGGCAGTTGTCTTCCCTGAAAGTCAGGGCAAACGCATCTTAAATTTAACATTCGACATTATCATCACAAATTCTTTACTTTGCAAAAAAAACGTTATGCAATCCCCTGTAAAATATTTTACAGAGTTGACATATCCCCGTATAGACCGGAGTAAGGAGCATTCAATGGAAGATATCATCTTCATAACGATAGCAGCCGTGATTTGCGGAGGCGAAACATGATTTGCAGTTACCCCATGGAATTCCGTCCCATGACACCTTTAGCCGCTTTTTAGCGCATTGGATACTGAAGCATTTGAACAGGCCTTTATCCGTTGGGTGAAAGAGGCAGCCCGAATAACCCAGGGCGAGGTAGTGAGTATAGACGGCAAAAGTTTACGCGGCACAAGGGAAGGTACACAGTCCAAACGGGCGGTTCATATCGTGAGTGCGCGGGCAAACAGCAACCGGCTCAGTTTGGGTCAGGTGAAAGTTGATGAGAAATCCAACGGGATAACGGCCATACCGAAATTACTGGAAATACTTGCTTTACAGGGCTGTATAGTGACTATCGACGCGACGGGCTGTCAGAAAGAAATAGCGAGCAAAATCGTATCCAGAGGGGCGGACTATATTCTGGCCGTGAAAGGTAATCAGGGGAACTTGGAAGCAGACATGGAACGGACGGTTCGCTTTTGCCGTCCGGCAGAAGAATGGGTGGAAGAGGATTTTGGACATGGCCGGATAGAAAGCCGCAAATGCAGTCTGTACAGAGATATTTCCTTCATTGAGCCGCCGCTCAATGGGAACATTTGAAAGCGGCAGTGAAGACAGAAAGCCGCCGATATATTAAACCGGAAGGCAGAGAAGAAACAGAAACTCGCTATTATATAACCG
>JAISMO010000065.1 GCA_031276675.1 Tannerella sp. | reverse complement strand
GCATTCGTATCCCCGGTAATAAGTAATGCCCCTGATGCGACTTTAGTGTTTGACCATTTTCATGTTGTCAAACTCATGAATGATGCTTTGGATGAAATCCGAAGGGCTATTTACACACAGGAACGGGACCTCAATAAACGTAAGGTTCTCAAGGGAACCCGTTGGCTGTTGCTCTGTAACGGAAGTGATGTCTTTGAGGATAAGTTCAAATCAAGGTTAGATAATGCGCTAAAACTCAACGAGCCTCTATTGAAGGCATATTACTTGAAAGAAAGCCTGAAAGAAGTTTGAACACAGATTGACAAGAAACATGCGGAAGACGTTTTGGACAAATGGATAGAACAAGCCTGTCAAGCCAAAATCCCTCGACTGACAAAGATGGCAAACACACTTAAGTCTCACAGGTGGGGAATATAGGCGTGGTATGACTATCATATTTCTACGGCAAAACTTGAGGGGATAAACAATAAGATTAAAACAATGAAAAAACAGGCCTGTGGATACAGGGATCAAAAATTCTTTGAACTCAAAATACTGAGTCTGCATGACAAAAACTGCGCATTTTCCGGATGAACCTTTTTTTCTGTCTGTCGCTGCGACACTGCATACATGCAAATCAGAACGTTTCTGTCTGTTTTTGTCTATCACAGATATTACAGACCGTTATCTCTTTGTGTTTTCCTTATTTTAAAGTGTTTATCATGATCCGGTGGAGCTGGAGAGATTCGAACTCTCGTCCAAACGAGGAATTAATATGCTTTCTACATGCTTATCTTCGCCTTGATTTTCGACCTGATGCAAGACCGAAGCCACCAACATCAAGCTTATTCCCTGATTTTCGCCTGAAGTACGGGACTTGCTTCAGACTATCTCCGATATTGCCGTACCACCGTTTCGGACTGCTTCGGAGCCAGAGCTTCCGGGTGATATCTCGTCCGGACACCTTGTGTCCGGATGAAGCGTTGATCTACTGTGCTTCGATCACGCAGCGAGAGCGTAAGTATTTTCGCCAGTTAGTTTTTGTCAGCCGAGATTATAGTGCCGGTCAACGACGCACTGCATGCTTACAAATCACTTCTACCCGCTGTCAAAACCGGTCAGCCCCCTGTATTTGAAACAGATTGAATGTCAAAAGAAATCACGATGTCTTTGAGGCGCCGAAGACAAAACCGGAAGAACGCTTTCTTTATTTACGTATTTCTTTTGTGCTGCAAAGATACGGTTTTTCCGCATATGTATTGACTTTCAGTGAAAAATTTCGGAGTCACCCCGTCAGACAGGGGACGCTTGCCGCGGATGTTTCTCCTCTGTTTTTTTCACTGAAGTTCCCCCGGCAATGACTGGCGGAAGCGTTCCGGTTTTTCATTATATTTGCCGCCTGTTTCGTGCAAATACGACCGGTTCTATGATGAAACCTTATTATGAATTCAGTGATTTTCTGAAAAAGCATTTTGCGTGCAAAGTGCAAAAAATCTCCGTCAATGCCGGGTTTACGTGTCCTAACCGAGACGGATCCAAGGGTTTCGGCGGATGTACCTACTGCAATAACGCCACCTTCAATCCTGACTATTGCCGCACGGCTGGACAGTGTATTTCCACCCAGCTGGAGGAAGGCATCCGTTTCTTTTCCGGAAAATATGCGGAGATGAAATACCTTGCCTATTTCCAGGCATATACCGGTACCTATGCCTCCGTGGAGGTACTGCGGCAGAAATACGAAGAAGCGCTGGCGTGTCCGGGGGTCGTCGGGTTGATTCTCGGCACGCGACCGGACTGTGTGCCGGACGGGTTGCTGGACTACCTGGGCGAACTGTCCGAAAAAACGTTCGTCTTCATCGAATACGGTCTGGAAAGCACGTCCGACCGCACGCTGCGACGCATCCGCCGGGGGCATACGTGGCAGGATTCGGTCGACGCCCTCCGGCGTACGCATGAAAGAGGCATACTTGCCGGCGCACATCTGATACTGGGATTGCCGGGCGAAGGGCGGGAACAGCTGTTGCAGCAGGCCGGCCTGATTTCCGCTTTGCCGCTGGCGGCTGTCAAGTTGCACCAGTTGCAGATTATCCGTCACACGCTCATGGAAAAGGAATTTCGGGCGCATCCCGAACGTTTCCGGCTGTATGGCGTCGAAGAGTACGCAGACCTGGTTGTAGACTTTCTGGAGCGATTGCGTCCGGATATTGCCGTTGACCGTTTTATCTCCCAGTCGCCCCGTGAACTCCTGATCGCACCCGACTGGGGATTCAAGAATTACGAATTTACGGCCCTGGTCAACAGGCGTTTTGCCCTCCGTCAAACCCGGCAGGGAAAACAATTCTAACCACTAACCACTCATCACCGCAGTTCGGCCACCCCGAACCCATAAGTTCGGACTCCCCGAACCCATAAGTTCAGCCACCCCGAACCCACAGGTTCGGACTCCCCGAACCCATAGCTTCGGACCTCCCGAACTCATAGCTTCGGGGTGGTCGACCACATGGCCGGTCAGTCCTTATTAAATAAGCCGTCATTTCATGGAATACCGATAAAATAATTTCAAGAAACTTGGATTGTTTCATCCGATATTTGCAGGTGAAAGAGGAAAGGGTATGTGTTATATTCCCTGGCTGCTACGGGGTGGTTTTGTTTTTAAAATCAGTTGGAAAGGAGGTTTGCCGATCCGCTGCTGTGTGAGGATGTACTTCAACCCCTTAATCCATCCGCTGCCTGTAATCTTCGTACCGGAAGGTTCGGAGGAGTTCGAGTTTGCCGTCCGTTGTCCACAGGGCAATGGAAGGATGGGGGATACCGTTGAACATTGTGGTTTTGACTACCGTGTAGTGAATCATGTCTTCAAAAATCAGTTTGTCGCCCACTTTCAGCGGCTGCTCGAAAGACCAGTCGCCCATGCAGTCGCCGCTCAGACAGCTGCATCCTCCGATACGGTAGGTCGGTTTGCCGGGTGTGGCTTCCAGCGCGCCGCGAATCACGGGGCGATACGGCATCTCCAGACAGTCGGGCATGTGGCACGAAAACGAGGCGTCGATGATGGCTGTCTGTATGCCCTTGTTTTCCACAATATCCGCTACCGTGGTCAGGAGAAATCCCGTTTGCCAGGTGAAGGCGCTTCCCGGCTCGAGAATCACCTGCAAACGGGGATACCTGGCCTTGAACGAGCGCAACAGTCCGATCAGGTGTGCCGTGTCATATCCTTTGCGCGTCATCAGGTGGCCTCCGCCCATGTTCAGCCAGCGGATTTGCGGGAGAAAGACGCCGAAGCGCGCTTCGACGGCGCGGAGTGTCTGTTCCAGATCGAAGGAGGTCGATTCGCAGAGCGTGTGGAAATGAAGCCCTTCGATGCCTTCCGGCAGTGTGTTGCCCAGCGATTCGCGGACCATGCCCAGGCGCGAACCGGGGGCGCAGGGATTGTAGAGCGCTGTTTTGACCGTCGAATGTTCGGGATTGATGCGCAGCCCGCACGAGATGTGGCGGTCGGCGGTTTGAAGCATCGGCCGGAAACGTTCATACTGCGACAGCGAATTGAAGGTGATATGACTGCTGTACTTCATCAGGAGGGGAAAGGTGGCTTCCGTGCAGGCCGGAGTATAGGTGTGTGCAAGCGTGCCCATTTCTTCAAACACCAGGCGGGCTTCGTGAACGGAACTGGCCGTGGCGCCGGAAATCCGTTCGCGGATGACGGGAAACGTTTTCCACATGGCAAAGGCCTTCAGCGCCAGTATCACCTCCACGCCGGCACGTTTCTTCACGTCTTCAATCCGTGCGATGTTGTCGCGCAGGCGCTGCTCTTCCACCACATAACAGGGCGAGGGTATCGAATCCGGATCCGGCATGTGCTATTCGTCTAATATCGTCAGTTTTGCATATTTCAGGAGCAGGTTCTTTGTCCCGGAGTGTTCGAACAAAATGGTGGCCTTGGCATTGCTTCCGCTGCCTTCCAGGGAAAGTATCCTGCCTCGTCCGAAACGCTCGTGGCTCACGGTTTCGCCCGTCCGGAATCCGCTTTGTTCGCCGGATTCCTGTCCGGCCGGGTCTGTTTTCTTCAGAGACGACTCTGGCCGGAGGTTCCGCGTAACATACGAAGGACGGGAAGACTTGAACGGTCTGTCGTCCGGCTGTGCAACGGCGGTTTGCCTGTTCGTTCGTTCCTCCGGGCGGTCGATGTAGCGCGGGTCGATGTCATTGAGGAAATGGCTGGGTTTGCAGGCATTGTTTTCTCCGTTGCGAAAACGGTTCCGGGCATACAGGATGGTGCAGTGTTTCCTTGCGCGGGTGATGGCTACGTAAAACAGCCGCCGTTCTTCTTCAACCGCATGAAGGCTGTCTTTTGCCATGGCCGAGGGAAACAGGTTTTCTTCCATTCCGGTAATGAACACGTTATCAAACTCAAGTCCCTTGGCTGCATGTACGGTCATCAGCGTGACCTTGTCGGTGTCCCGGTCGTTTCGGTCGGTGTCCTGGTCGGTGATTAGCGATACTTCTGTCAGAAAATCGGTCAGCGACATTTCTTCTCCGGTTTCTTCCCTCCGGGTGGCGCAAAATTCGGCAATGGCATTCAGCAGTTCCTGCAGGTTTTCCTGGCGGCTGATGCTTTCAACGGTCCGCTCCTGAAAAAAGGCCGCTGCCATCCCGCTTCGCTTCACTACCCGTTCGGCGATTGCTTCTGCAGACAACTGCCGGTTTTCCGCGATCAGTTCCTCCATCATGGCTCGGAAATCCCTGAGTTTGCGGGCGGTTCCTTCGTTGATGACTACCTCGTATTTCGCCGGGACGCTCAGCACCGTCCACAGGCTGACCTGATGCGCCGCCGCCGCCGTCAGCAACTTGTTCAGCGTCGTTTCCCCGATTCCGCGGGCGGGAAAGTTGACAATCCGGCGCAGGGCTTCCTCGTCATGGGGATTGACGATCACCCGGAAATAGGCGATAATGTCCCGGATTTCCTTACGCTGATAAAACGACTGCGAACCGTAGACTTTGTAGGCGATATTCCGTCTTCGGAGCGCTTCTTCCATCACACGCGACTGGGCATTGGTGCGGTACAGCACGGCAAAATCGGCATAGCGGGCATGTTCCTTCATGTACAGCTCTGCGATCAGCGAAGCGACCAGATAGCCTTCTTCATAATCGGAATACGAGGCGAGGATGCGTATCTTGCTGCCCGGTTCGTTTTTGGAGTATACCGTTTTGGGTATCTGTCCCTTGTTTTTGTCGATCAGGCTGTTTGCCGCATTGACGATGTTTTGCGTCGAACGGTAGTTCTGTTCCAGTTTGAAAATCCGGAAATCGGGATAATGGTCCTTGAAGCGGAGCATGTTGTCGATGTTCGCACCCCGGAAGGAGTATATGCTTTGCGCATCGTCGCCAACGACGCAAATCCTGCGGTGACGCTCGCACAGGCGTGTGACGATCAGGTGCTGGGCAAAATTGGTGTCCTGATATTCGTCTACCAGCACGTAACGGAATTTCTCCTGATACTTGAGCAGCGTCTCCGGATGGTCGCGAAACAGGATATTGGTCTGCAACAGCAGTTCGTCAAAGTCCATCGCTCCCGCCTGAAAGCAGCGTGCCTGGTAGCGTTTGTAGATTTCGCGGAAAAGCGGAATTTTCGCCCGCATGTCATATTCCACCATTTCCCGGTTCTGCTCATAGGAACGGCATGTCATCAGGGCATTTTTGGCGCTGGAAATGCGACTCTGGATCAGGGCGGGACGATAGATTTTATCATCCAGTTGCATTTCCTTGAGGATGGTTCTGATCAGGCTTTTGCTGTCGCCCGTGTCATAGATGGTAAAGTCGGGAGAAAAGCCGGTATGTGCAGCTTCGAAACGCAAAATCCGGTAGAAAATGGAATGAAACGTTCCCATCCATAAACGCTGTGCCATGGACTCGTCCGTCAGAGCGGCGATCCGGCTTTTCATTTCGCGGGCGGCCTTGTTGGTAAACGTAAGCGCCAGAATAGTGTATGGCGGATATCCCTGTTGCAGCAGGCAGGCTATTTTGCAGGTCAGCACGCGCGTCTTTCCCGAACCGGCGCCGGCCACCACCAGCGCCGGCCCGTCACAATACATAACGGCCTCGCGCTGGCTGTCATTCAACTGTTCCAAAAATACTTCTTCCGTGTTCATTTGTCGTTCTGATGTGCAAAAATACGAATTTATCTCGAAGAAGCCACCGGTAGCCGGCTGGCGAACAAGTTCAGGCGCCCATGGCAGTATCTCATGGCAACGGCGACGGCATATACAGGTTATGCAGTTTGAAAGACCGGAACGGTAGCCGTCAAACAATTTGCGGAGAAGAGGCTGTTGCTTCGAAATAATCTTTGTATTTATGTTCCTGTGATACCGAAAATAACTACTTTTGGTAGCTCTTAGAATAATAAAATAAAACAGAAACTGAAAAAGGATTATGAAAAAGATTTGGATGATTTTAATGATGGCATGTACCATGCTGTGGTCATGTGGAAACAGGGAAGAAACACTGATTTCCAAATTGAAAAAAGCCGATTTTGAATCGGAAGTAGCCGGTAAGCCAACGGCTTTGTATGTATTGAAAAACGCGAAAGGCATGGAAGTCTGCATCACGAATTACGGTGGACGGGTGGTTTCCGTCATGGTTCCGGACAGAAACGGGAAAATGACGGATGTCGTGCTGGGGTATGATCACATCGCGGATTATGTGGCATCGGACGGGAACTTCGGCGCGCTGATCGGGCGCTACGGCAACCGGATTGCCCGGGGATTGTTTGTGCTGGACGAAAAGGAATACCGTTTGCCGCGGAACAATAACGGCAACTGTCTGCACGGCGGGCCGCAAGGGTTCCATGTTCAGGTATGGGACGCGGTGCAGCCGGATGACGGGACACTGGAACTGAGCCATCTTTCCGGAGAGGGCGAAGCCGGATTTCCGGGTAATCTGAACGTAAAGGTAACTTATAAGGTGACCGACGATCATGCACTGGATATTCGTTATGAAGCGACGACAGACCGGCCGACGGTTGTCAACCTGACCAATCACAGTTATTTCAACCTGTCGGGCGTAGCCGGTTCCCAAATAACCGACCATCTGATTCGAATCGACGCCGACCGCTATACGGAAGTAGACAGCCTGTTAATCCCTACCTCGGCGCTGCCTTCGGTTGAGGGCACGCCGCTGGATTTGCGCACGCCGGTACCCCTGAGCGAAGGAATCGACAGCCCGTTTGAGCAAATCAAGCGAGGCAAGGGTTTTGATCACAACTGGGTACTGAATACGGGCGGCGATGTTACGCAGCCGGCAGCCCGTGTAGTACATCCAATCAGCGGCATTGTCATGGACATTTTCACGAACGAGCCGGGCCTCCAGCTCTATTCCGGAAATGCGATGACAGGAACGGACCGGGGTAAATTCGGCGTCACCTATCCGCACCGGGGAGGACTATGCCTCGAAACACAACACTATCCGGACAGCCCGAACCAGCCTGCTTTCCCGAGTACAACCCTCCGCCCGGGAGAAAATTACCTGAGCCGGTGTATCTACCGTTTTTCCGTCCTGTAAACGATTGATGTATACATTCAAAATAAGATACGCCATGAAGCAACTGATTTTTACCTGTCTTCTGATGTTCGGCGGCGCGATGACCGCGGACGCTCAGCAAGTGATCAAACTGTGGGCAGGAAACCCGCCGACCGACAATGAAATTACGGCAGCGGAAAACGAGGACGCCAATCACTGGATTACAAATGTTTCTTCACCTGAATTGACCGTCTTTCTGCCCGAAAAGGGAAAAGGTAACGGAAAAGCAGTGGTCGTCTGTCCGGGTGGAGGATATGCCGGTCTGGCGTCGCACCACGAAGGCACACTGGTAGCCCGGTGGCTCGCCGGTCAGGGAATCGCTGCCTTTATACTGAAATACCGGATGCCGAACCGCCACAGGGAAGTACCGCTGGAGGATGCACAGCAGGCCATCCGTTACGTGCGCAGCCATGCCGGGGAATGGCAAATCCAGCCCGACAGGATTGGCATTGCCGGTTTTTCGGCCGGCGGCCACCTGGCATCAACAGCCTCGACGCATTTTTCGATAACCGACGGCGTCAGTTCCCGTCCCGACTTCACCCTTCTTTTTTATCCGGTGATAACGATGGAGATTGCAACACATGCCGGTTCGCGAAATAACCTGCTGGGCGATCAGCCTTCACCCGCCGATCTGTATACGTTCTCGAACGAAAAACAGGTGAATGTCAACACACCTCCGGCCATTATCCTGCTGAGCGACGACGACAGAGCCGTACTGCCGGAAAACAGCATCCGTTATTACCAGGCGCTGAAAGCGAACGGAATCAAATCCGCACTGTACATTTTCCCGGTCGGCGGACATGGCTGGGGATGGAACGAGGATTTTGCCTATCACCGGCAAGTCCTGGAGTTGCTGGCCGCCTGGCTGGAAGATATTTGAACGCAGGGCGCGGAGCAATCCCGTCAAGTGAAGCAAGTTTCCCGGGCACACAGATGACACGGATTTGAAAGATTTAAACAGATAAAAAAAGTCGGTAACCATTCCGGTATAAAACGAAGGAATCGCAGCGCTGCGAAAACATCCTGACGACTCCGGGAAGGAATCGCAGCGCTGCGAAAACGTCCTGCCGACTCCGGGAAGGAATCGCAGTGTTGCGAAAACGTCCTGACGGTTCCGGGAAGGAATCGCAATGTTGCGAAAACGTCCTGACGGTTCCGGGAAGGAATCGCAGCGTTGCGAAAACGTCCTGACGGTTCCGGGAAGGAATCGCAATGTTGCGAAAACGTCCTGACGCTTTCGGGAAGGAATCGCAGCACTGCGAAAACGTCCTGACGGTTCCGGGAAGGAATCGCAGCGTTGCGGAAACGTCCTGACGGTTCCGGGGAAAGAATCCCCAAGCCTGTTCTTAAATTTCGACTTTTTTTGCATGGCTGAACAGTTACAAAAAAGAAATAGTCGGAAACTCTGCAATTTGGCGGTAAGGCAAAAACGACCTATCTTTGTGAGGCATTATTTCCTGATAAAAGTAATTAACACTTATGGCACGCTATTTAGACCCCAAAAACGATTTGCCTTTCAAGCGGATATTCGGCGAACATCCCGATCTGCTGAAGAGTTTTCTCAATGCACTGATGCCGCTGGAGGCAGATCAGCAGATAGAGAGTCTGGAATACCTCCCGGCGGAGCAGGTTCCGGAGAATCCGGCAAGGAAAAACTCCATCGTGGACGTCCGGTGCAAGGACAACTTCGGGCGTCAGTTCATTGTGGAAATGCAGATGCTGTGGAGCAGCGCCTTTTCCGCCCGGATGCTCTTCAATGCCTCCAAAGCCTATGTGCGGCAGCTGGACGAAAACGAGCATTACTCTCTGCTGCAGCCGGTCTACGGTCTGGCCATCCTCAACGACGTTTTCGACCGCAAGACGCCGGAATTTTATCATCACTATCGCATCATCAACTGCAAAAACACGGAAGAGATCATCAGGGGGCTGGAATTTGTGCTGGTAGAGCTGCCCAAGTTTGTTCCCGGAAAGTGGGCAGACCGCCGGATGGCGGTACTGTGGCTTCGCTTCCTGAAGGAAACGGAGAGGAGCCGGAGTGAAGTGTCCGAGGATTTGAAGGCGAATGACGACATCCGCCGTGCGCTGGCGATATGCGAAGAGGGCGCGTTCACGGATGCCGAACTGGAAGCCTATGACAAATACCTGGACATCATACGCACCGAAAAATCCCTCCTGGCCGAAAGCCTGGCCGAGGGCGAAGCCAAAGGCCTGATCAAAGGCCTGATCAAAGGCAGAGTGGAAGGCAAAGCGGAAGGTAAAGCGGAAGGCCTGGCAGAGGGCGAAGCCAAAGGCAGAGCGGAAAGTTTAACCGCCGTTGTCCGCAACAGCAGGCATAGCGGCCTGTCTGTAGAGCAGATACGGGCGATTACCGGTCTGGAGATGGAGCGCATTGTGGAAATCCTCCGTTCCGGCGGTGAAGAATGAAACGGATGATGACTGACCAGTTTCTGTCGTCCGCTGAAAGGATCGAATCAAATTACAAACCCGCTTCTTTTTACGCCCGGGAAAACGCCGGCAGCGTTTTTTTGCCCGTACGGTTTTTCTTCCCGGATCAATCCGGACATGGTTCACGGGTAACACACCTGAGGGCGTTTCAATGTAAATCAAACATTTATGGAATTTAATCAACGTGTATTTATCAGGGATCAAAGACCGGCTGGAATGAAGTTGCCGGTCGCATCTTCCCGGCTGGAAAGTTGGGAGTCGGGCCTGTTTTCCGGCAGTTGTTCGGAGGCCGTCAGGTATGCCCTGAATCATTTCGGCGTGAGCGGGAACAACCTGAAAAGCACGCTTTCCGCAGCGCTGGAAAAGGGCGGAGAGTATGCCGATCTGTTTTTTGAACACACTTATTCGAACAGCCTCGGGCTGCAGGACGGCGCTGTCAACCGAGCTTCGTCGAACATCGACTTCGGAATGGGTGTCCGTGTGATCTGCGGCGACCGGACCGGCTACGCCTACGTAGAGAACCTCACGCCCGGAGAGATGCTGAAGGCCGCGCAGACGGCAGCCCGCATAGCCGTCGACAGCAACGGAAGCCGAAAACCGGTTAACCTGACGGACGTTGTGCCTGTGCATGATTTTTATACCGTGCAAACGGCCTGGGACAAGGTTGTCGTGAAGGATAAAATGCCCTGGCTCCAGCAGTTGAACGACCGGATATTTGCCCTGGACCGTCGTGTCATCAAGGTGATCGCCGGCCTGGGAGACACGACTTCGCACATTTTCTTCTGTAACTCCGCAGGCGAAACGTTCTACGACTACCGTCCGATGGCGCAGCTCCACGCACAGTGCATAATGGCTAAAGGCAGAAGGATTGAAAACAATTATGCCAGCCGGTCGTTTCGGATGGGGGTGGAGTTCCTGACCGACGAACTGGTGAACACGCTTGCCGCAGAAGTGGTGGACAAGACAGCCCTCCTGTTTGACTCCGTCAAGCCGCGGGGCGGCGAAATGCCCGTGGTGATGGGCGCCGGAGGATCCGGTATCCTGCTGCACGAAGCCATCGGACATGCGTTCGAAGCCGACTTTAACCGCAAGAACATCTCCATCTTCTCCGACAAACTGAATCGGGCCATATGCGCCAGGCATATCAGCGTGGTAGACGACGGGACGATTCCCTTTAATCGCGGTTCGGTCAATGTAGACGATGAAGGCGTGGCGGGCCAAAAGACTTACATCGTGCGCAACGGCATCCTGACGAGCTACCTGCACGACCGCATCAGTGCAAGGCATTACGGCGTGGCGCCCACGGGCAACGGCCGCCGCGAATCGTTCCGCATGACGCCCGTCCCGCGCATGCGCGCCACCTACATGGAAGCCGGAAACTACAGCGAAGAAGAAATCATTGCCGCCGTGAAGAAGGGCATCTATGCTGCCGGCTTCACAAACGGACAGGTACAGATCGGCGCCGGCGACTTCACGTTCTTCGTCAAGAACGGCTACCTGATCGAAAACGGGAAACTGACACAGCCCGTCAAGGACATCAACATCATCGGCAATGGCCCGAAAGCCCTGGCCGACATCACCATGACCGGCAACAATTACCGGATGGATAACGGAACGTGGACCTGCGGCAAAGACGGCCAGTCGTGCCCCGTCACCTGCGGAATGCCGTCCGCCCTGGTATCCAAACTGACAGTAGGAGGAGAAAACTGACATGCTTTCGAATACACACAAACAATTGGCGCAATGGACCATGGACTGCGCCCTGAAAAACGGATGCCGGGACGCCCGCATCCACCTGTACAGCGGTTCAAGCACATCGTTTGAAATCCGGGACATGAAAATCGACCGCCTGCAGCAGGCTTCCGAGATGGCGCTCTCGCTCCACCTCTTTGTGGACGGGCGTTTCGGAGCGTATGCTACCAACCGTCTTGACAAAAAGGAACTGGAAAGATTTATCCGGAATGCGATTGACTCGACCCGTTACCTGGCCGAAGACCGCGCCCGTACCCTCCCCGACGCTTCGCTCTATTACCGGGGAGGAGGAAGCGACCTGCAACTCTGCGATCCCGCGTTCCACACCATCCCTCCGGACGACAAACCGGCACTGGCCATACAGGTTTGTGAAGAAATCATGGGCCGGGACAAACGCATCGTCTCCGCAGAATCGTCCTATGGTGAAGAGATAAACCATCGTTACATGATTGCCGGCAACGGCTTTGAAGGCGAATCCTCAAGTTCTGCTTTCACGCTTGCCGCAAGCGTCAGCATCAAAGGCGACGGCGATGCGCGCCCCTCATCCGGCTGGTACGATACGTCGCTCTACTATGACAGATTAATCAGAGACGGCATCGGCGCCAAAGCCCTCGAACGTACCCTGCGCAAACTGGGACAGCGCAAAATCGCTTCAGTCAGCTTACCGATGATTGCGGATTTCACAATATCGCGCCAGTTACTCTCACCCGTTATCAGCGCGCTGTACGGGTCTTCCATTCAGCAGAAAAACTCCTTCCTGCCGGACCATCTCAACTGCAAGGTACTGGGCAGACGGGTGACGCTGATCGACGAACCGCACTTGCCTCAAGCCGCCGGCGCACGTTATTTCGACAGCGAAGGGGTGGCTACGAAAAGGCGGCCTGTCTTCGAGGCCGGGACGCTTCATACGTACTTTATCGACACATATTACGCCAACAAGATGGGAACGGCACGAACGATTGACTCGCCTTCCATCCTGACCATGCCGCTGGGGAACAAAGATCTGGAGGGACTGATTGCCACACTCGACAGAGGCATCCTTGTCACCGGCCTGAACGGGGGCAACTGCAACAGTACGACAGGTGACTTTTCCTACGGTATCGAAGGTTTCCTGATCGAGAACGGGCAACCGACACAACCCGTCAGTGAAATGAACATCACGGGCAACATGCTGACACTGTGGAATCATTTAGTCGAAACGGGCAACGACCCGCGCACCTCGTCCCATTGGCGGATTCCCTCGCTGCTGTTCGATAACGTGGATTTCAACGGGATATAATTCGCAGGGAATCTCCGGTTCATTAAGCCCGGCCGTCAGCTGAAGCACAATGTCATCAAGTTAAGAGGAATCCTGTAAAAGGCCATTGGAAATTACTCAAAAAGTATTATTTTGGGGTTGAACAAAAAAATGATCACAGATTTTCATGTATAAAAACCAACCCTAAAATTAAGAAGAAGCGACGGGTAAAAATTTAATTTTTTTGTTCATCAGCCAGGGATACTTTATATGCTGAAAATTTTTCATCAGTTCAATCATTTTCGGGAGGTCTCTCAGGGCAAACGCATCTTAATTTATTAGGATTTTCAGAAGATACTCGTTATTCCATCCTGCATCCAGTCTTTTTCCCTTTATACTTCTCTTTTTGGAGCATTCGTTCTTTATCAAATTGAGCGCAATACGGTTAATCATGGAAAAATTCTGCGCCGCGTAACCTTCTCTCTTCCGGCTTTCATCTTCCCGGAAGGATACATCCAATACCCGGTGTAAAC
>JAISMO010000018.1 GCA_031276675.1 Tannerella sp. | reverse complement strand
GTATCGCTCAACGGTAAAAAACTCCGCACTTTATGGACGCCGCCGTATCGTCTCGACGTCACCGACGCCATCAAATCGGGTAAGAACACTTTGCAAATCGAAGTGACAAGCACCTGGTTTAACCGCCTTGTGTACGACGCTAATCAACCCGAAAACCAACGCAAAACATGGACTATCAACGGACCATCAAAGGATGCGGAGTTGAGAGAAAGCGGATTGCTGGGACCGGTAAGATTGTCGGAGAGATAATTATTAATTCAAAGCGGTTTCTTCTATTGAATTGATGGCAGAACGAGGATCAGACTGATTTTCACGGATTTTTTCCGTCATATATTCATAAACAAAAGCTGTCATACCACTCTACATTTAAAAATTATCCTGTGTAATCCGTGTCATCCGTGTGCGGAAAATTCTATTTCCTCATTCTGAATATGCCGTAAATAAACTTGTATTCTTCATCTAAAGTCCCGATTTCAATCGGTTCCAGTGTATTGCTGATATGTGCAAGTTCTTCTTCGTCATAAAAGTGTAACACCAGACCGTCTTTTATTTCACAGGTGTTTTCTTCCACTAACTTTCCGGAGCCATACGCGGCGTGTTCCCGGGTACAGCACGACACCATGATGATTCCATTGTCATTCAGGCTTTCCACGCATTTTCGCAGGATACTTTCTCTTTCCTTCCTTTTAAACAGGTGAATAAAACTGTGGCAAAATATTCCGTCGTATTTCTTGTCCGTATGATAATCCAATATCGAACTGCATATGAAATTCACTTTCGGCGCAAATGTTTTCCCCATTTCCACTGCCTCCGTCGAATATTCAATCCCGTCAACCGTATAACCTTTATCGGAAAAATATTTTGCATTTCGTCCATAACCTGCTCCTGTCACCCATATTGTTTGTACCTGATTTTCCGAAAATACTTCGGCCGCTATTTTGGCCGCCTCACTCGGTTCAATTCCCCAAATCCTGTTTTTTTGTCGAAATGCTTCATTCCAAACCGTATTATTTCCCATTGTTTTTGTATTCCATTGTTATTAAGTCATGTTACGCATTATTCATCGGCAGCCTCGATGCAGGCAATCAGGTCGTCACCCCTTCCTGATGCAGGAAAGTCTCTCCCATGACTGCGTTTATCTGCTTCGCTTCTTTCCGACAGAGAAGGTTTGTTTTCCCGGGCGGACGGGAAAGGAATATCTTGCTCCCCTGTAATGGATGTCCAGTTGAAAATCCCTGTCGCTTTCGACCGTAACTTCTCTCGTGCCGTTTTTTTCCTGCCGGGCCAGGAGGTTGACATGAATGTCATTAAACACATAGCGGTTGCAGCCTGTGTCGTCGGAAGCATACAGGTTCCATTCCAGTTTGCTGGCGGCCGCATCGGGTTTCAGGCCGACGCCGTATTCCAGCAGGAACTTGACAGGCCCGATGCCGCTCCATCCGACAAAATCCTTTTTTACCGCATGTTTCCCTCCGGGCAGGTAGGCATGGGTGGCGCTGTCGGGAGCATACGCTTCCCAGATGGTGCCCGTTTCTTTGAATACATCTGCCACCAGGTTGAGGTGATTCAGGGCTATTTGACGGGCCAGCTCTCCGTAGCCGTTCTTTTCAAGTCCGGCCACGATCATGGTGGTGGTCGGCGCCCACACCGCGCCTCTCCAGTAGCCTCCCAGCGATTCGTAGCCTGCTTCGTCGGCTGCGAGTGTGGGCACTTTGTTTTTCCGGCCGAACGTAAGCGGATTGTTCAGCTGTGCAACCAGCTGTTCAGCCTGTGCTTTCGAGGGCACTTCCGCCAGCAGGCTCCAGAAGGCGGCAACCGTTTTGATTTTTATCTGCCGCTCGTCCAGCGTCAGGTCATAATAGAAACCGGTCGCTGGATCCCACATCAGTTCGTTGATGATTTTTTTCAGCGTATCCGCCTCCGCCTGATAGTTCAGGGCTTCGTCCGGCTTGTGCAGCACGGCGGCCATCCCGGCCAGGCAGCGGGCAAACAGCGCCATTTCGCAGGATATGTCAATGCCCGTGCCTCCGCCTTTCAGGTATTTGTTGCGCGTGGCATTGTCCATACTCGCCCAGTCGGTCATATACAGGCCGTTTCCCTGACGGAGATACTTTTGCAGTGCGCCGTAGTACTTGACCAGCGGAAGGTACACCTGCCGCAGACGTGTTTTGTTGCCGGTCAGCCGGAAGTTTTCCCATTCGGCCCACGCCAGAATCGGATGATTCAATCCGTCCAGCGTGACCAGCGGATTGGGGACGGGAGCGTCTCTTCCGACATAAATGACAGGCGTTTTCTCGCATATGTCGTCCTGATGCTTGTCGGGAGAAAAAAACGCCTCATACCCGTAACGGCTGTAGAGCGGTTCGTTGTAGCGGTTGATGTACTGTGCATCCGTTCCGTCGTGACGGTAGATCTGGCGGCAGATTTCTCCGGTCGGATGCTGCTTGGCATAAAAATTATCCAGTGAAGTAATGGCCGGCACCCACGGATAGCC
Organism: Tannerella sp.; assembly: GCA_031276675.1. GTDB lineage: Bacteria > Bacteroidota > Bacteroidia > Bacteroidales > Tannerellaceae > Tannerella. The sequence goes on along the minus strand of JAISMO010000018.1, from coordinate 10,090 downwards.
GTAGCCGGTAAAGAAAGTGATGAATGACATGTCCCACAGGAAAATGCAGTTATTAAACGCCGCATCGAAATAGGGGGAAACAAACCCGTTGAAGACGGTAGGCGTGTGCAGATTGCCGAAAGCCAGTTCCCAGGCTTTCCAGTAGGTTTCGATCCACAGCGGATGTTCCTTCATGACCGGTTCGGGCAGTTTCTCCGACACGTCGGCAAAAGTGGGCAGCACCTCCTTTGTGTATGTTTTCTTGTAAAAATAGCACCCCTGCTCCTGAGCAAAGGAGGTGAGCGAACACAGGCAGAGTATGGCCCGGAAAGCAAAGCGGATGCACCCTGCCGCCCACCGGCCGGTCCGTTTGCCGTGTGAGAGGCTGTTCATGTTGTTTTGTTTCATCTGTTGATTTCAGTTTGTGAGGGCAAATGTAAACAAAATCGCGGTGTGTTCACGCGTCCCGTTCAGGTACGGAAAAAGAAGACCGCCGCCGCCAGCAAAGCCGCCAGCAGGATGATGCATATCGCCCGGAGTATTTTTTTGCCGACGGATCGTTTCTTTTCCAGATGAATTTTGTTGTCAAAACGGCTGTAAACCGTATTCCGGCTCATCCTGCGAAAGGCTTCCGAGTAATCGCCGAAGCGCCTTTCAAACCGGTTCCGGCTTTCAAAGCCGCAGGTGGCGGCAATCGTGCTTTCATACCATGTTTCCCGATTTTCGTCAAGGCTGGTAACGGCTTTGCGCAGACTCTCCACAAAACGTTCCGGCGTTTCGTAACAGGCGCTGATTTCGTTCGGGTCCAGGTAGATTTTTTGCCCGCAGAAATCCGCGGTCTGCATAAAGAAGAGCCAGTCATCAAACAGCGACAGACAGGGGGCATGATAGAGCGCCACGTAATTTCGCCGGTCGGCCGCCCGTATCAGCGCCCTTAACTTGTCCAGTTCGAAACGGCAGCCGCACTGCTCCGCGCCGCCTGCGGGAGGCAGGCGAAGCTGTTCGCAGAACCTGTCAATATCCTCCTGTCCCAGGAGAGTCAGCCAGAAGAGGGGAATCCGGTTCCCCCCTTCAAAAAGAACGGCTTCTTCTCCGTTGTCCAGCCGGGCAAAAAGACACGACCCTTTTCTCATGTTTGCCTGTTTCCTTTCTTCATGTTAAGTTCGACAGCCGCCGGTTCAATTCACATCCAGTAACCGGTCAATAAAGACGTTGTTTTTGCTTTTGGCCTCGTCGATGGATTTCCCGCCCCTGTACGCCACATAGTAGGCCAAGTTAAACAGCCTGTTTTTCAGCAGAATGATATCAATGGCGCTCACGACGCTGGTTTGTCCGTCGCCATGCGTGTATTTGATCAGCAAAATCAGGGTTCTGACATTGGGCCGGGGCGAATATTTTTCGATCAATGCCGGCTTTCCGACGGTCATCGTCTGATAATAATCTTCGATACGATCGCTGATCCGGTCGAAGTTATTCTCATCGAAAAGTGTCTGTTCCAGGTCTTTTTCCGCCCGTTCCAGGTCCGCTTCCCCGGCGTGGTAGTTTTCCATCCGGTATTCGCCATACATCAGGAAATAGTCTTCATACGAAAGCTCCTTCAGTTTGTCGACCCGTTTACAGGTCTCCTTATTCAGGTAATAGGCCAGCACCGGGCCAGACGCCAGATAAGGCCGAATCACCTCCTGCACACCCTCCTGCGTCCGGCATTCCGTCATTCCGTCCATCTCGGGCAAACACACGGTAACGTATCCGTACAGCGCCGAATTTTTACATCCGGACACCTGCTTTTTCGTACCGCCCGCACATCCGGCTAACAGGAATAAAACCCAAAGTCCAAGCATTTTTTTCATTTGCATATCAAATAAGTCAGGGCAAAAGTACATAAAATCTCCAGTATTCCACACAGACGGACAAAGTCAGCGGTTTGCGGCCGACGCCTGCTTCAGAACACTTCTGAAGCGTAATTCAGAACACTTCTGAAGCATCATTCAGAACACCTCTGAAGCGTAATTCAGAATACTTCTGAAGCATGGTTCAGAACAGTTCTGAAGCACGGTTCAGCACAGTTCCGTATCCCGGGCATACTGATTTTGATTTGAAAGCAGCCCTGATCACCGATCACTGCGCCTTTTGTCTTCAAATTTGGTGACTTGAACTTGCCTGCCCCTTTCCTTTCCAAACATCTTTTAGAGAAAAATGTTTGATTCGTGTTTGAAATACCCTTATCTTTGCAGCGAGTATTTTCATAAATAGTGTATAGAATTTTTAGTTGACAAAGTGGATTGGGAGTTATCGGGAGATAGCTCCCGATTTTTTTATGCCGACATGCTGTTTGCAGTTTAAAAATAGTTTCTATCTTTGGCGCCGAATTGAAGTGGAAAGATTTGTATTGCTTGCAACCACGGGAAAAAATGCTAAAACATCCATCTCAGGCCTTTCGGCCTTCCGGCCTCGTCAGTCGGTCTTCCCCTTCAGTTCTTTATGTTTAACAACCCATTTAAAATAGAAACGTGATGAGTTATTTATTCACCTCCGAATCGGTGTCGGAAGGACACCCCGACAAGGTTGCCGATCAAATTTCGGATGCCTTGCTGGATGAGTTTCTGGCATATGACCCAGACTCGAAAGTAGCCTGCGAAACGCTGGTAACCACCGGCCAGGTGGTACTGGCAGGCGAAGTCAGATCAAGCGCTTATATCGACGTGCAGGAAGTGGCGCGCGGCGTCATTGAGCGAATCGGTTACACGAAAAGCGAATATCAGTTTGAAGCCAGGTCATGTGGCGTTCTTTCGGCTATTCACGAGCAGAGCGGCGACATCCATCGCGGCGTGGAACGTGCCGACCCCAACGAACAGGGCGCCGGCGATCAGGGAATGATGTTCGGCTATGCCACCCGTGAAACGGCCAACTACATGCCGCTGGCGCTGGACATTTCACATGCGCTGCTGAAGGAACTGGCCCTGATCCGCAAAGAGGAACCGGCGCTGATGCCCTACCTCCGGCCGGACGCCAAGAGCCAGGTAACGATCGAATACGCCGAAGACGGTACGCCGCTGCGTATTGACACGATTGTGGTCTCTACCCAGCACGACGAGTTTGTGGTCGCCGGCAACGGCCTCTCGCAGGACGAAGCCGACCGGGGCATGGCAGCGAAAATCAAGGACGATGTCGTCCGTCTCCTGATTCCGCGCGTCAAAGCCCGCTATCCGGAAGCTGTTCAAACGCTGTTTGACACGCAAATCACCTGTCATGTCAACCCGACGGGCAAGTTCGTGATCGGCGGTCCGCACGGCGATACGGGACTGACCGGACGGAAAATCATTGTCGACACCTATGGTGGCAAGGGTGCACACGGCGGCGGCGCATTTTCGGGTAAAGACCCCTCGAAAGTAGACCGCTCGGCTGCGTATGCCGCCCGCCACATTGCCAAGAACCTGGTGGCAGCGGGTGTGGCTGATGAAGTGCTTGTACAGGTCTCGTATGCCATTGGCGTCGCATGGCCGACCAGCCTGTTTGTAAATACCTTTGGCCGATCGAACGTAGCCTTCGGCGATGACGAAATCGCCCGCAGGGTGGAATCGCTCTTCGACCTGCGTCCCAAAGCGATTGAAGAACGGCTGAAACTGCGCCATCCGATCTATCTGGAGACGGCTTCCTACGGGCACTTCGGCCGCGAGCCGCGCCGGGTAAGGAAAGTGTTTACTTCGCGTTATGCGGATGCGCCGGTCGTCCATGAAGTGGAACTGTTCACGTGGGAAAAACTGGACTATGTCGACCCCATCCGGAAAATCTTCGGGTTATGAGCAAAAAAGGCGCCGCAAGCGCCTTTTTTTTTGTCTCTGCGGCGGATTTCCGTCCACGTGTGCCGGGGGAAGGAGGCTATATCTTCTCCGGCAACATCCGATATGCTTTCAGTTCCCGGCGGAGCCGTTGCGCCCGGTTGCCGGTGACTTTATCCAGCAGTCGCCAGAAGCGTTCGCCATGATTCATTTCGACCGTGTGGCACAACTCATGCAGCAGGACATAATCAATCAGGTGTTCCGGCAGCAGCATCAGTGAAAGCGAGAGGCTGATGCGTTGTTGAGACGAGCAGCTTCCCCAGCGGGATTGCGTGTTGCGGACGGTCGCGCCGGCGTAATGAAACGAATGACGCGCCGCCAGCATTTGCAGGCGACGGGGAAGCATCCGTTCCGCTTCGTGACGGAGCGCCTTTGTAAACAGCGTCCGAAGCAACTGCCGCACCTGTTCCCGTTCAAAATCGGTATCCTCGGGACAGGCAATATGCAACACGCCGTCGCGCAGGTTTGCGTAGAAATTCGACCGCGAAGTCCGGAACACATGTACCCGGAAGGTGCAGGTTTGCAGATGCGTCGATTCGTCCCACCGCAGAGGCGGCGTACCGGCGTGCAGCCTCTGTAGCAGGCGCTGCCGGCAGCGGTCGAGAAAGGCAAGCATCTCCTCTTCACTGCCCTGTTGCGGTATGATTCCGACAACCTGTCCGTTCCTGATTCGCAACGAATAATGCCTGGCGCGCGGGTTGTGGCGGAGAATGACGGCGCCCAGGTCGCCTCCGTCAACGGTTCGCTCCTCTATCATTCTGACCGGCGCCTCCCCTCCACCCTCCGCCGGACGCTTCGGACAGGCGGGCCAACACCTGCCCGGCGCCGTGCCGACCGTTTGTTACATACAGCCGGTCCGTCATGTCCGGCGCCGGTGTCCGGCGGTGTGCACCGGACAGGGTCGTGGCCGCCCATAGCGGGACGGACGAAAAAAAACCTCTTATATGACTGTGATCCATCTATCCATGTGTAAAATGAACAAAAGAAAGGAGATATTCCGTTTCCGCCTGCAAAGATATTTTTTATACCTTTGTCCCCCACTAATTAAAAGAAAAAAAAATGTCACAGTTAGTTTCAAATCAATTGTCTTATAAAGTGGCAGATATTCTGCTGGCTGAATTTGGAAGAAAAGAAATCGAAATCGCCGAACACGAAATGCCCGGACTCATGGCGCTGCGCAGGAAATATGCCGGTCTGCAACCGCTCAGGGGAGCGCGGATTACCGGCTCGCTGCACATGACCATCCAGACGGCCGTACTCATCGAAACGCTGGTTGCGCTGGGCGCCGACGTGCGCTGGGCCAGTTGCAACATCTTTTCAACGCAGGACCACGCGGCCGCAGCAATTGCGGCGGCCGGCATACCGGTATTTGCATGGAAGGACGAGAGCCTGGAAGACTACTGGTGGTGCACCGATCAGGCGTTGCGTTTTCCCGGCGGAGAAGGTCCCCACCTGATTGTGGACGACGGGGGTGACGCCTCCCTGCTGTTTCACCGGGGCTACAGGGCGGAAAACGACCCCTCGACCCTTGAGCGTCAGGGGCACAACCGCGAAGAGCAAATCATCCTGGACCGGCTGAAGCAAATCCTGAAGGAAGACCCGCAGCGCTGGCACCGGATGCGGAAGGACATGCGCGGGATTTCGGAAGAAACGACCACCGGCGTACACCGCCTCTACCGGATGATGGAAAGCGGCGAACTGCTGGTGCCGGCCATCAACGTGAACGATTCCGTGACCAAGTCGAAGTTCGACAACCTCTATGGCTGCCGCGAATCGCTGGCCGACGGCATCAAGCGGGCTACGGACGTGATGATTGCCGGCAAGGTGGCGGTCGTAGCCGGATACGGCGATGTGGGCAAAGGCTGTGCTCATTCGATGCGCTCCTACGGCGCCCGCGTGATTGTGACGGAAATCGACCCCATCTGCGCCCTGCAGGCCGCCATGGAAGGTTTTGAAGTGACCGTGATGGAAGAAGCCGTCAAGGAAGGCAATATCTTTGTCACCGCTACGGGCAACTGCAACATCATCACCATCGAACACATGCAGGCCATGCGCGACCAGGCCATTGTCTGCAACATCGGCCATTTCGACAATGAAATACAGGTAGAAAAGCTGACCGGTTTCCCCGGAATCCGGCATACGGCGATCAAACCGCAGGTAGACAAGTATACCTTCCCCGACGGACATGCCCTATTCCTGCTGGCCGGGGGGCGCCTGGTCAATCTGGGATGCGCCACCGGCCATCCCTCTTTCGTGATGAGCAACTCCTTTACCAACCAGACGCTGGCACAGATCGACCTGTGGCAGAAAGACTACCCGATCGGCGTCTACCGCCTGCCCAAGCACCTGGACGAAGAGGTGGCCCGCCTGCATCTCGAACGGGTCGGCGCCAGGCTGACCACTCTCACCCGCGAACAGGCCGACTACATCGGCGTGCCGACAGAAGGCCCCTACAAGGCCGAACATTACCGGTACTGACTTCATGAGGAGAGGCAGCAAATGACGGACTTTACCCCCGAACAGGTCGAACGCTACAGTCGCCACATCCTTCTGCAGGACGTCGGGACGGAAGGGCAGGAAAAGATACGGCGCGGGAAAGTACTGGTAATCGGCGCGGGCGGACTCGGTTCGCCCGTGCTGCTTTATCTGGCCGCCGCCGGCGTCGGGACGCTGGGGATTGTGGACGGCGACACGGTTGACCTGAGCAACCTCCAGCGCCAGGTGATACACGCAACGCCCGACGTGGGCAGGCCCAAAGTCCTGTCGGCCAAAGAGCGGATCAACCTCCTCAACCCCGATGTGCAGGTCAACGCCTGTCACGTATTTTTCAATGCGGCGAATGCCTTCGACCTGATCCGGGAGTATGATTTTGTGGTCGACGGGACTGACAGTTTCTCCGCCAAGTTCCTGATCAACGACGCCTGCGTGCTGGCAGGCAAACCGTTTTCGCACGGCGGCATCCTGCGCTTCACCGGCCAGACGCTGACCCGCCTCCCGGGCACGGCGTGTTACCGGTGCGCCTTCCACAGCCCGCCGCCGCCCGATGCCGTGCCGACCTGTTCGCAGGCGGGCGTGCTGGGCGCCATCCCCGGCATACTGGGCGCCCTGCAGGCCGCCGAGGTGTTGAAATTTCTGACGGGAGCGGGCGACCTGCTGACCGATCGCCTGCTCACGTTCGACGCGCGGAAGATGCATTCCCGGGTTATCCGCGTGCAGCGGAATCCGCACTGTCCGGTCTGCGGCGAGCAGCCCGTCATTCACGAACCCGGTGGCGCCGAATAAAGGAAAAGTGAGCGCTCCCTCAAAAAAAAGAAATAGCCTTCTTTTCTGTCTTTTTCCTGCGTCGAACTCACGTTATCTGAAGAGGTGGAACGAATATCGGCAGCCGGTTCGATGGCGTTTGGGGTAGGAGACAGGAGAAGGAACTCAGAAACCATCGCCCGCAAAAAAAAAAGGGCAACGCCTCCGCATGGCCCTCTGTCCATTCGCGTTATCTCAAGCGGATGGTTTGCCCTTTGTTATCCCTGACTTCTTTCGCCTCGCTGCCGGGACCTGTTGGAGATGCAGGTGTCTTCGCGACGGATGCCGTCCTGTGCCTTTTTGGCAATGAGTCTGCTGTAATGCACACAGGCATCCGCAAATGCAGAATAGCTTTTACCGTTCTCCCTCTCCATCCACGGATTCCATCCGCGACGTAACTGTTCGTATATGCGCCCGACAAGGTCAGGGTCGGCAGCATATTTCCGCCGCTTCCTCTTGCCGTGTATGTGATTGAGTTTTATTTTTTTTCCTGCGCATTATCTTTTCGACCGGGTCAAAGGAATACCACCCGACATACCATTCATTGCCCGTATACAGGCGTGGAATTGTATAGGATACGATTTGCGCGACCGCGCGATTTTTCCGACTTACAAGCATTTTTTTCTTGCCTCAAATCCGTCAGGCTTCAAGGCAGGAAAAAAATTATACCAAATCTGTCCCGACAACAGAATCGCGACCTCGTCTAACCATCTGAAATACGAACAATTAAACGGTCGCTTGTCGGGATGAGACGACTCGAACGTCCGACCTCCACGTCCCGAACGTGGCGCGCTAGCCAACTGTGCTACATCCCGTTTTTCAATACAGTTGCAAAAGTACAAATATTTTTCAACCTGTAAATATTTTCCCCGTATTTTTTCGATTCGCAGATTCAAGCAGCAAATGCAACTTTTCTAAAGAAAGCATCTTTAGGTACCTCAACGTTAAGTGATTTTCCTGTCTTTCGATTGGTTTTATGTTGATATATCCCTTCCGCTGTATTTTGCAAAGCATTGTTTTTTGGGGATATCCCGTCTTGCAGGTCCATTGGTATATTCATTGAGTCCCCGCTCCCGGGATGAATATGGATGCGCGAAGAAATATTCTGTATCCGGTTTTTCAGCGACAGGTTTGTGTTCGTAAAATCCGGTTCCATTATCGGAAGTGATGGAGTGAACCAGGTGTTTATAAGGCAGCTTGAAGCCGAAAAACCGTCCCACCGTACTTTTACCTTTGGATGCCAACCCTTTGAATGTCCTGTGGCCGTGTTCGCGCTGGATGTGACATACCCGAAGCGGGGTGGAATCAATGAAGAAGATACCGGTACATTTACCCAAACAGCACAGTTGCAGGAAAAGCGTCATTTTCACGACTGTTTTCTGTTGCAGTTCCACAAAACGGCTGTAGCTGACCGTACGGGGAAAATCATTCCTGCAATGTACCTGAATATATTGCGTATAAAAGGTTTTCAGGTTTCTGAACTGTTTGAGATGAAAGAGGATAAGAATGGTGATTACCTCACTGTCGGACAGGGTGAATTTGCGGTTTCGGCTTCGTTTGCCGCTGTCTTTTTTGAGGGCGTGTCCCTGCATTGCCGCGTCAAAATTGAGGCTGAATTCGTCTGCAAGGCAGTAAATTTCCACTATATTTGCATCCATAAGAGATAAGATTTGTTTGGATGTAATTATTTGTTTATCAAGCTATAAAAGTACAAATATCTTATCTCTTTTCCTGTTCTTTTATGCTTTTTCTTACGTCGAACTCACGTAATATTACACTTACACAACCGAAGAAACAGAGAAACTGGAACTTTTCCGTCTGGCCGAAAAACTGGACGGAAATTTAGAATTGGCTATTAAACAGTTAGCCGAAAACAAAAGAAGTAATTAAGAATTAAAAGATTAAGAAAATGAAAAAGTAATTTTATTATGACAATGACTCTTGTCTGCATGACGAGCCATGTAAGAGCGCAGTTTACAGTGGCCGACCCTGCCCACATAGCCACGAGTATCGTAAACTCCATCAGCTATATAGTAGAAACTTCATCGACAACAACCAATATTTAAGTGCCACTTGGGTTATCACGTCTACCACCATTGCGCAAACTGCAAGTTATCTGTAGACATTTGTTTATCTGTTTGTTAGAGAGGGAATATTAGTCCTGAGCACCAAATATTTCGGGACTATTTATAGCGTTATAAAATTCCTGAGGCAAGCCATATTTTTCTTTATTGTAGCTGTATGTATTACCTTTATAACTTACATTTGTCAGCCTTATGCAATTGTAAAACGCAGTATCACTAATTCTCGTTATACTGTCGGGAATGGTTATAGTCGTTAGTGCTATGCAATCACCAAACACTTGTTCCCCAATGCCAGTAACACTGCTCGGGATTGTAATATCCGTGAGATTTTTGCACGAACTAAATGAAAAATCATTTATGCTTGTTACGCGTCCGCTTATATTAACATTTGACAGTGTTGTGCAACGTGCGAATGCGGCTTCACCAATCTTCGTCACACTATCGGGTATCATCACACTCGTTAACCCCGTGCAATTCTCAAACGCACAGTAACGAATACTCTTTACAGGCTTGTCCGCAATAATCTCAGGTATAAGTACTTTTTTTTTACTTCCTGTATATTTTGTGATTTCAATACCATCTAGCTCGGCGTTGTTCTCATACTCAAAATCTACTCTCTTGTTTGAATAATCAGCAACTGCTCCTTGGTCAGCTAATTTCCTGGATGCCTCCTCGCGAACATCACTATACTTGGAATTTTTTGCGATATCAGCTAACAGTTTTTGATCTGTCAACTCTCTTAATGCTTCCATGCGGTAAGATTGAATCACTTCATTCTTGGCAATTTCGGCTATTACCATCTGTGCAAAGTTTTGGTCATCAATTTTTTTTGCTGCAATAATACGCATCCAAGCAGAATTGGCGATAAATTCACCGTTCTGAGCGGTC
>JAISMO010000004.1 GCA_031276675.1 Tannerella sp. | reverse complement strand
GGTAAGTATGGACACCCAAGACTTATAAGTATGGACATCGCATACTGGTAAGTATAGGGTCGCAGACCAAAATCAGATGACCGTAATCGTGTTCGGATACTCGTATTCGCGTACATTTTCGGTAAACTTCTTTGGGTTAGTGGTCATTTGCGTGGCGACTTTCACCTTCCAGTTGCCGGCCGAAACCGCTGCCGGAAGCACGAACTGAAGTTTCTTCGGGGTGTTGGGCGAAAGGTGCGTGGCGGGTACGCGGACGACTGTTACTTCGTCTTCGTAAGTGAAGAAGACGCCGATTTCGTCCGGTTTGTCGCCGCGGACGGCGAGGCGCATCCCCTGCAATAAAACCATTTCGCCGGTGTTGAGCGTGTCCGGCAGGTCGGTTACGGGGTTCGTGACCGACTGAATGACGGGGCCGGTGGGCGCGGGCTGTTCGGCCACGCCGATGGTGAGGTCTTTCAGGGCTTCGCGCGCGTATTCGCCCTGGATCAGTCCGGTGTGGATGCTGACCTGTCCCGCGGGCAGGTGGTGACCCAGGTCTTTGGCATGGACCACGCCCTTGAGTCCGATGGTGGCGTGGAACATGCCGGTGACCACGTTGTAGCCTTCGCTGATGGCCAGCGCGCATTCGCGGTGGAAAATCCGGACGAACGCCGGGCCGTTCACGTTTTTGGTCGCAATCTCTTTGGCTTCCAGTCGATGGATGATGTCCTCTTCGTGAAGGGTACCCTTGATTTCGGGCAACAGGTAATAATCGTTCGCTGTTTCTTCGGTCAGCTCATTCAGGTGAGCAATTGTTTTTAATACATTCATAAAGCTTTAATTTTAGAGTGAATATTATGGAATAAATAGAATCATCAACAGGGGGGAAAGCGGGGTTCGCTTTCTCAATACAGGGTGTTTTGTCTCCGGAACGGGAGACGGGCAAGTGTTTGCAAAGTAATATGGTTGTCCGATACTGCGGGCGCGCATATGAACGCCGCCTGCCGCGCCGCGGGACAGGGTATGTAAAACGGATACTGCGTCCGGACAGGACGTAACGGGAGAGCTAACGTGAAGAGTTTTATTACTTTCACCCCCCCCCCCTTAACGATTTATAACAATTGATGGAGAGTGGACCTTCGTACATATAACTTTATTTTTTATGAGGGCCAAAGATAAAGTACTTTCTCCAAAAAACAACATGATAAACAGAAAAAATAAGATTGTTTAATACAGGAAGGTACGAACCCTCCTGTTGGAAAGGCAACCGGTTGCCGGTTTGTTATGGCTACGGAGGTTCTTTTGCAGGAGAATGAGGTTTGTCTGTTACATCTTAGTGATTTGTCATCGCTTTAGCAAACGGCCATAAAAAGGGAAATTGGTCTGAAGCCCGTGCGAGCCGCCGATGCAGACCGTTCCGCACGGGCTTTAGCCCAATTCCCCTTTATTGCCGTTGATTTTAATCAACGGAGAGGTTTCTTCACCCGGTTCACCGGTTGATTTCCCGTATCCGGGCAGCGACTTCTTCCATGAGCCATTTGGGAGTAGAGGTTGCACCACAGACACCCACTGTCCGAATCCCGGACGGCAACGGCTCCACGATCTCGGAGGACTCCGTAATAAACACCGTGTGAGGATTCGCCTTTTTACATTCCTCAAACAGCATCTTTCCGTTGGAACTTTGTCTGCCCGCTACGAAATAAACCAGGTCATGCCGGGAGGCAAACAGTTGTATGTTCGGTAAACGGCTGGCTACCTGTCGGCAAATCGTATCAAAGGAACGGAATTTCACTCCCGGAGCAATACGCTGGCTGATCGCTTCAACCATCTGTCCGAATCCGTCCAATGGTTTCGTCGTTTGCGAGAAAAGAAAAATATCACGCCGAAAATCAATCCTGTCCAGGTCTTCCGTTTTTTCGATCACTATCGCCGTTCCGTTCGTCTGACCCACTAACCCGTTCACTTCGGCATGGCCTTTCTTTCCGTAGATAACCAGTTGCGCCCCGCTGTCGCCCGTCTCCAGGAAACACCGATGAATCCTGCACTGCAACTGAAGTACCACCGGACAGGTCGCATCAATGAGTTTAATCCGGTATTGCTGCGCCAGCCGGTAGGTGGACGGCGGTTCTCCATGTGCACGCAACAGCACCGTCCGTCCGGCCAGCTGCCGGAGCGCTTCATGCCGGATGGTGCGGAGGCCCAGCCTTTGCAGGCGTCCCATTTCAAGGCTGTTATGTACCAGATCGCCCAGACAGTATAACTCGCCGGTATGCTTCAATTCCCGTTCGGCGCTTTGGATGGCGTTCACCACGCCGAAACAGAATCCGGAACCTGTATCTATCGTTACTTCCACCATTCAAACAATCCATTACTCATTTAATGTGCTTTGCCTGCTGCGCGGTGAAACTGTTCCAGCAACCAGGCCTGCTGTTCGGGAATGGTCAGGTGTGTATTGTCCAGTTCGAGGGCGTCATTCGCCTTGCGCAACGGACTGTCCCCGCGCGTCATGTCAATATGATCGCGCTGCTGCACGTTGGCCAGGACTTCCTCAAAAGAGACTCGCTGACCCTTTGCACGCAATTCGTCTGCACGACGATGCGCACGCACTTCGGCCGACGCCGTCACAAAAACTTTCAGTTCCGCTTCGGGAAAGACGACAGTCCCGATGTCCCGTCCATCCATTACAATGCCTTTCGCTATGCCCATCGCCTGCTGAGTGGCCACCAATACCCGACGGACACATCCCACGGCCGCCACCTGGCTTACCCATGCTGCTGTTTCCATTTGCCGGATAGCGGTTTCTACGTTTTCACCATTCAGATACGTAGCTGTATGTCCTGTTTCGGGAGATACCCGGAACGATATTTCCAGCCGGTCAACAAGCGCACACAGCCGTTCTTCATCTACGGATCCTTCCCGGAGAAGACCGTTTCGCAGCACATAAAACGTCACCGCCCGATACATGGCGCCGCTATCTATATAGGTATAGCCTGTGGATCGGGCCAGGTTCTTTGCCATCGTACTCTTTCCACAGGACGAAAAGCCGTCGATCGCTACAATTATTTTCTTCACCTGCATTGATTTTTATAATACGGCATCCGATAACGACACGGATACGCTCAGCATCAGCGAGATCGCCGAAGGATGGTAGCGCGCGGCGGAAACGTTCAGGTCGAACCGGGAAACCCTCAGACCGGCTCCAGCCGAGAAACCGCCCAGCCGGTTGCCTCCCTCTTTGAGCTGCATGTCGGCGCTCATTTTCGGATTGTATCCGATTCCCGCCCAGAAATTTTCCGAAGGGATGAAATCCACTCCGAATACAAAGTGCTTTACCGCCGTCCGAAAGAAATTCTCGTTTAGTTTTGTCTCTTTCAAACTTGCATCTGCATAGTTGAATTTCCATCGGTTCAGATACACGGCGGTCATGGAGAAACGAAGCGGTGCATGTTCCATCTTCTTCGTCAGTCCAAGTTGAATGTCCCAGGGCAGTTTTTCCCGTTTCCCGTCATAAGTCTTGAGTTGCGCCCCGATATTTTTCAAGGCAAAACCATACGATATACCCTTATCCGGATCAAAATAACTCAGTCCCGCATCCACGGCGATCCCGAATGACGTGTATTCCGCCAATCCCGAATAGAGCATCCCGAAAGATACGCCTCCTCGCCACTGCTCCGAAAGATCATGTGAATAAAATACATTTATACTCAAATCATTGGCGGAAAAATTCCCCAGCACCGTATGGGATGCATCCACTTCCTTCATGCTCCCGTAACTGAAAAAGCGCGCTCCGATCCCCCAAGCGCCCCGTTCCCGAAAAGCCTTCGTGTAGACCGCACTGCCCGTATGAATACCGGCGATGTAGTTCATATAATTCAGATTTACCATCCCGTCTGTTTCGCCACCCAGCAACGCAGGGTTGTGAAAAATCAGGGAAGGATCACGCTCAATCAGGGATACGGTATATCCGCCCAACGCATTCACGTGAGAAGACGTGGGATAGCGCAGGAAGGTAAAAACCTCGCCTCCTTCCTGGGCCGACAGCAAACATGGCACTGCCAGCAAACATGCCGTCAATCGTATATATTTCATATTCACCATACTAAATAACACCCTCAAAACATGCCGAGTTTCCGGAAATCAGCGACAGGCGTTGTATGGTACTATAACGCAGAGAGCCGAAAAAAGGTATATTTTCGTTCGTTTTTTTTTCTATCTATCACAAAAAAATCAAAAGACCCGTATTTTTCTCCCTTTAACCATATCAGCTGTCAAATTAATATCTACCTTTGCTTCGGAGAAAATTTAAAACAAAAGATCTATGGAAATCAAGAAATCGCCCAAAGCAGATTTGGAAAGAGGGAAAGGACTAAGCCTTTTAATGGGGCTGGTCGTTGGGTTAGCCGTCCTGTTTGTAGGTTTCGAATGGGGGACAAAAGAATTCAAGACGGAAACGAGTGAAGGTGTCACTGATATCCTCGCAGAGGATGAGATCGAAATCACCAAACAGGAGGAAGAACCGCCGCCACCGCCGCCGCCACCGCCGGTACAAGTGGTTGCCGAAGTACTGAACGTTGTGGAGGATGATGTAGTGGTGGAAAATGCCGATCTGATGTCGACAGAAGATAATGCCAACGCCGCACAAGCGGAAACCTACGTGCCTCAGGCAGTAGAAACGCAGGAAGAGGAAGAGGATGAGAATCATATTTTCGTCATAGTGGAAGAACCGGCTGAATTTCCGGGAGGGCAAGTTGCATTGCTGACTTATCTGAAAAACGCCATCAAATATCCGGTCGTTGCACAGGAAAACGGAATACAGGGCCGTGTTACGTGTTCCTTTACCATCAATCGGGATGGCAGTATTGTAGACGTAGAAGTGCTTCGTGGAGTAGATCCTTCCTTGGACAGGGAAGCCATTCGTGTGATCAATGCAATGCCCAAGTGGAAACCGGGCAAGCAAAGAGGAAAACCGGTACGTGTAAAATACAATCTGCCTGTTCTTTTTCGGTTACAAAATTAATCCGTGATTTTAGAGCGGGGTAATCTCAATTTTTTCATTAGAAAAGGCCGTTCCGTGGTGAGTGGCCTTTTTTTATTGATATATACTATTTATCTTCATAATGTTATCATTTGAACAAATCCTGCGGATGGTAGAAACGGCAATCGGAGCAATTCACTTTGAGGCTCAGCCTCGAAGTTTGTTTATTCCGATTGAGTACACGCTTTCCTTAGGTGGAAAACGGATTCGCCCGGCTTTTATGCTGATGGCGTGCAATCTGTACAGTGAGAGCGTAGACAAAGCACTGAAACCGGCATTAGGCATGGAAGTGTTTCATAATTTCACGCTATTGCACGATGATCTGATGGATGGTGCCTTCCGTCGCCGCCACCAGCCGACCGTACATGAAAAATGGAATCCGAACACGGCCATTCTTTCGGGTGATGCCATGCTGATTATTGCCTATCAGCTGATAGGCGAGACCGATCCGCCTTTTTTGAAGGATATACTGACACTGTTCACCCAAACCGCTCTGGAGATATGCGAAGGCCAGCAATACGACATGGAATTTGAATCGCGACAGGAAGTAACAGAAGAAGACTACATTGAAATGATCCGTCTAAAAACAGCTGTTTTGCTTGCCTGTTGCCTGAAAACCGGAGCTTTGATCGGAGGCGCGCCGAAAGAAGAGGTTGAATATCTTTACCGGTTCGGGATTCACGTTGGCCTGGCATTTCAATTGCAGGATGACTTATTGGATGTATATGGAGACCCGTTGACGTTCGGAAAAAACATCGGAGGCGACATTCTGTGCAATAAAAAAACGTTTTTGCTGATTCATGCCATGAGGCAGGCATCGGAACAACAGCGCGCCATCATCCGAAAATATCAGCAAACAACCGCTAAAAACGCTTTCACTCCGGAAGAAAAAATCGCCGCAATCACAGCTATTTACGACGATTTGAAAATGAAGAACCTCATTCAGGCAAAAATACAGCAATATTACCGGTTGGCCATGTACGACCTTTCACTGTTGCACCTGCCGGCGGAACGACTGGCGACATTGCGTGAAGTAAGCCGACAACTGATGATGAGGGAATCATAGAGATGCAGGAGTTCGGATTCAAAGAGAAAGTGAAAATCATAGATACGCATACGCATATCTATCTGGAGGAGTTCGATGCCGATCGTGATGAAGTCATCCGGAGAGCAAAGTCATCGGGTATCGCAGCGCTCTTGTTGCCGAATGTCGACGTTACGACGCTGAAGCCACTGTTCAATTTATGTGATGCCGAACCCGGCTTTATTTTTCCGATGATGGGGTTGCATCCAACCAGTGTAGATGCGTCGTATGTCTCTCGGTTGAATCAAATCGAAAAAGCACTTTCGTTACGCCGTTATTGCGGCATTGGAGAAATCGGCATTGATTTGTATTGGGAGCAGCAGCATTTGCGGGAACAGAAAATCGTGTTCGAGGAACAATTGCGATGGAGCCGGGCGTTGCAGTTGCCGGTGTCCATCCATACACGAAACGCCTTTGCTGAAGTGTTCGACAGTATATATAAGGTGGGAACGAACAGTTTACGGGGTGTGTTTCACTGTTTTAGCGGCACAACGGATGAGTTGGAAGCAATTCGGCAATTGCCCGGGTTTAAACTTGGCGTAAACGGGATTGTTACGTTCAAGAAATCGCCGTTGCCCGAAGTGCTCCGGCAAGCAGGGCCGGAAATGCTTCTTTTGGAGACCGATGCACCCTATCTGGCGCCTTCGCCATACCGCGGTAAACGAAATGAACCCTCTTTTTTACGGGAAATCGCCGGACAGATCGCCTCAATATTTGAAACCGATCTTGACGAGTTGCTTGAAACTATCCAAGAAAACACATTTGAAATATTTGATATACAATGCATTGAATTTTGAGAAGAAAAAAAAGCGGGGTTGTTGTATATTTTTTCAGGTGATATGGCAACGTATTTCAAGTAAAAATGAGATATTTGTAGCCTGAAAAGTTTGTATATTATATTTTTTCGTAATTTGCGGACGTTTCCGGAGGGAGACACGAACAGGAGAGATGCTCGAGAGGTTGAAGAGGCACGCCTGGAAAGCGTGTATACGCCAAAAGCGTATCGCGGGTTCGAATCCCGCTTTCTCCGCAAATAAATGAAAATGAACTATATGACAAATGAATTTATTAACAACAAAAATAAAAGAAGGAAGATTATTAATTTTAAACAGTTGAACAACTATGAAGAAGTTATTTACAAAAACATTCTTGGCTATTTTAGCCTTGGGAACATCTGTGGTAGCATTTGCGCAAGAAGCAGCGCCTGTTGAAGAAAGTTTCCATCAAGCTCTGAAAACCAAGTTCATTGAGGGTAGTGCAGACTTTATGAGTACGATTGCCATTACGCTGATTTTAGGTCTGGCATTCGCACTGGAACGTATTATTTATTTGAATCTGGCGGATACCAATCCGAGTAAGATGCTGAAAGCGATAGAAGATGCCCTTGACAAGGGAGATGTGGAAGCGGCCAAGGAAATCGCCCGCAACACCAGAGGCCCGATTGCCTCCATTGCTGTTCAAGGTTTGATGAGAATTGATCAGGGGATTGATGTGGTAGAGAAATCCGTCATTTCGTATGGCGGCGTACAAGGCGGTTTGCTGGAAAAGAACCTGTCGTGGATTACCTTGTTCATAGCGATGGCTCCGTCACTGGGCTTCCTGGGAACAGTGGTCGGTATGGTGATGGCATTCGACAAAATCGAACGTGTAGGCGATATCAGCCCGACCGTTGTGGCCGGTGGTATGAAAGTGGCCCTGATTACCACTGTGGGTGGTTTGATTGTAGCGCTTATCCTGCAGGTATTTTACAATTATCTGTTAAGCAAGTTGGAAGCCATTCTCAATAAAATGGAAGACGCTTCGATTACATTGCTTGATATTGTAGTCAAATACAGTGTAAAATATCAAAAATAGTCGAAATTATGGCTGTAACAAAAATCAGACGAATATCAAGTTGGACGCTGTGGGTTGTGACACTGGTCAGTGTTGTCGTATTGGGGCTTTTCTATCTGGGAGGAGTCGTGGATCCCAATGCGGAACAAAAGGCGCCGGTCAATACCGACTTGTTGCTATATTGGTGTTATATCATATTCGTTATCACCATCATTGCGTTGGTGGTCTTAGGACTGTTTCAATTCGTGTCTACCGTGAGAACGAAACCGAAATCAGCGTTGGCATCCTTTGGGGTGTTGATCCTGTTTGCTGCATTGCTGGGACTTACCTATTCAATGGGAGACGGGACAGCCTTGTCGGGAATCAATGAAGATTCGGCACAGTTTAATACCCCGTTTTGGTTGAAAGTGTCGGATATGTGGATTTACAGCATGTTCATATTGCTGGCGATCTGTGTATTGGCAATGATAAGCGGAACGGTGATGAAAGTCTTTAGAAGATAACGATTTTAAACGAAAAGGAAAATGGGCAAAAAAAGAAAAGTCCCCGGAGTAAATGCGACTTCCTCGGCCGACATTGCTTTCATGTTGCTTTTATTCTTTCTCTTGACTACCTCTATGAATACAGATCAGGGATTGGCCAGGCGGTTGCCTCCGCCACCCGACAAGGAAACACTGGACAAACCCATAGATATCAAGAAAAGGAATATGTTGCGGCTGTTAGTCAATTTGGACGGTCAAATCCTTTGCGGGCAAGAGTTTATCGATATCAGTCAATTGAAAGAAAGGGCAAAGGAATTTATTGCCAATCCGCATGACGATGAACATTTACCGGAAAAGATCGAAGAAGACGTGCCGTTTTTTGGCCGGAGGATGATTTGCAAGCCTCACGTAATTTCGCTTCAAAATGACCGGGGCACTTCCTATCAGAAGTATATTGAAGTACAAAACGAACTGGCCGCTGCCTATCGAGAATTGCGTGACGAACTTTCGAAAACGAAATGGGGGAAAAATTTTAATGAACTGGAAGAAGAACAGCAAAAGGCTGTACAGACGATTTACCCGCAAAAGATATCGGAAGCAGAACCTAAAAATTATGGAGACAAGAAGTAATGGGAAAATTCAGTAAAGCGGGCGGACGTGAAATGCCCGAATTAAATACATCATCATTACCTGACCTGGTATTTGCAACTTTGTTCTTTTTCATGATGGTAACAACCATGCGTGAAGTCACGCTGAAAATACAGTTCCGGGCGCCCCAGGCAACCGAATTGCAGAAACTGGAGAAGAAATCACTGGTGACATTCATTTATGTAGGTAAACCTACGGCAGAATTTGCCCCAAAAATGGGTAACGAATCGCGTATTCAGTTGAATGACAAATTTGCAGAAATCTCGGAAGTCGGCACCTATATCGGACAAGAAAAGTCCAGTATGAAAGAAGAAGACCAGCCTTTCATGACCGTGTCCATCAAGGCCGATCGTGAAACGAAAATGGGGATAGTCACTGATCTCAAACAAGCACTACGCGATGCGTATGCATTAAAGATCAGTTATTCGGCGCAGAAAGCGATTCAATGACCTGCTTCGAGGTATTCAAAAAAGGTTGAATCCGTCACAGGATTCAGCCTTTTTCGTTTATTTGCACATGGTATGAAAGAGGGATTCAAAGATTCAAGAGCCGCCGGGAAAAACGGCCGACACAGCGATCCTACACAAGGAAAAAATACGGATCAATACACGCAAATCCGACTTTGCATTATCTTTGAGTTTTTCCGGGATCATCGTTAATAAAAGAGTTCAAGTTATGACACATTACGAATTAGATGTGCTGGACAAGAAAATCCTCCGGCTGATCGTTAACGATGCACGCAAACCTTTTCTGGAAGTGGCCAGAGAATGTAATGTTTCGGGAGCGGCCATTCATCAGCGGATCCAGAAACTGATAAATGCGGGTGTCATTAAGGGATGCGAGTTTGTTATCGACAGCAAAAGGATCGGGTATGAAACATGCGCGTACATGGGTCTGTATCTGCAAAATCCGGGACAGTTCCCGGATGTCATAGAGGCATTGAAGCAGATTCCTGAAGTGGTGGAATGTCATTATACTACCGGACAATATGACCTGTTCATCAAGATTTATGCAAAGAATAACAGGCATTTGCTCCACATCATCCATCACAAGCTTCAACCGCTCGGTTTGGCGCGTACGGAAACTTTGATTTCCTTTAAGGAGGACTTCAAAAGGAATTTGCCTGTCGACGAACCGGACAGGGAGTTCTGAAAGGTAACTCAGAAACGTCTTTCAAACGAAATTGAGTTTTTTTCAGGCCCTTCCGCAATCCCGTGTTCAGCCATGAAACAGGCATAAGCTGCAAGTTTTCTGACTCTACCCGATACTATGTTTTTATGACGAAGGTTTAAAAATTTCCTTTCCGGAGAGCAGGCCGCCGTCGATCGCCAAAAACAACTCCCGGCACGCCTCCGCGAAGTATGCCGAATATTTGAGACACTTCATAACCCTATGAAGCGCCTCTTCATAACGCTGTGAAGTGTCACTTCATAACCCTGTTGCCTGACGGGTAATAACACATGCCTGCATCTTTCTGATGCAGAGGGAGAAGGGTTTCTCCTCAACGTCTGGGAAAAGAGAGGCAGCCATCATGATTTATTCAATGATTCAACGGCGCTGTCGACCATTCATCATGATCTTTCATTTGCTGCCCAGGTCTCCCAGATGACGGATGTCTTCGATGCGGTAGGGCGTTTCCTGGTAGACGTAATAGTTCAGCCAGTTAACGAACAGCATGTTGGCGTGCGAGCGCCAGCACATGAGCGGCGGTTTGCCGGGATCGTCGTTTGGATAGTAATTGGCCGGAGGGGTAATCGGCAGGCCTCTGTTTAAGTCGCGCACATATTCGTCGTGAAGCGTGTTGGAGGCATATTCCGAATGACCGGTAACGAAAAACTCGCGTCCGTTGCGCGCCATCACCATATAGACTCCCGCTTCCCTGCTTTCGGAAAGCAGTGTCAGCGCCGGTGTCCGGAGGATGTCCTCGCGCCGGAGTTCCGTATGGCGGCTGTGCGGCACGTAAAAGACATCGTCGAAGCCGCGGAAAATCGGCAGGTAAGGGTCGTACACCGTATGCCTGAAGACGCCGAACATCTTGGTCGGCAGGTCGTATTTGGGTATGCCGTAAAAGTGGTACAATCCCGCCTGTGCAGCCCAGCAGATGTAAATGGAAGAAGTGACATGCGTGCGTCCCCAGTCAAAAATCCGTTTGATTTCCTCCCAGTAGCTTACCTCTTCAAACGGCATTTGCTCCACCGGCGCACCCGTAACGATCATTCCGTCGTAGTAGCGGTCTTCGATTTCGTCGAAATTTTTGTAGAAGGTCTCCATGTGCTCCATTGGCGTATGCCTGGAACGGCGTTCCCTGATTTTGAGAAAATCAATCTCCACCTGCAGGGGCGAATTGCTCAGCAGGCGTGTCAGGTCGGTTTCCGTTTTAATTTTCAGCGGCATCAGGTTCAATACCACCACGCGAAGCGGACGGATATCCTGTTCCGAGGCCCGCAGGGAATCCATGACAAAGATGTTTTCCCTTTTCAGCAAATCAATGGCCGGCAGGTTTCGAGGCAAGTTTAGCGGCATAGGTCCGTTCCGCGTTGAACGATTTGCAGGAGATTGCCTTCCGGGTCGGTAAAATTACGGATGCGTCCGCCGCCGACCGCCGTGAACTCGTCGCCAGTCCAGACCACGCCCCTGGCGTCCAGCGCAGCCACGGCCGCGTCAAAGTCGCCGACCCGCAAGGCCAGGTGCGACCATCCCGGCGTATTGACCGTGCGTGCCGGCCGCTCCGTTTCGTCATTCGGCATGATTTCGATCAGCGTGCCGTCCGGCGCCTTCACGATATAAATCGGCTTGTCCGTGCGGGTATGCACTTCATAACCCAGTACGTCGCAATACCACTTGCTCAGTGTCTCTACATCTTCGGCTGCAATGGCCGGATGATCTATTCCAAGAAATACCTTTTTCATAAGTCTGCTTTTATTCGGTTTTTTAAAATGAGGCACAAAAATACGCGATAAAAATGATTTCTCCATGTGCGGGGCGCCAAAACGAACTTTTTTATACCCGGCTAAACCTTCCGTCACAGCAGCAATTCCCAGTCGCCTGTGTCGACCCACGTATCCAGTTTCCAGCCGACTTCCCGAAAATGAGAAACTTTCTCGAACCCCAGCCGCTCGTGCAGCCGGATGCTTTCGGGATTGGGTATGGAAATACAGGCGATCACGGCATGAATGTTCGTTTGCCGCAGCGATCCGATCAGTTGCGTCATCAGGCTGCGGCCGATGCCTCGGTTGCGCAAACCGGGATCGACATACACGGTTGATTCTACCGTCCGGCGACAGGCACAGCGCTTTTTCCACTGCGCGGCATAGCAGTATCCGGCCACCCGCCCGGCCGTCTCGCAGACATAACAGGGATAGTCCGACGAAATGGCGGCGATTCGCTGCCGCATTTCCGCCGTCGAAACGGCTTCCGTCTCAAATGTGATAATGGTTTTCTCCACATAATAGTTATAGATGTCGGCAATCGCTGCCGCGTCCTGTTCGGTTGCTTTCCGTATCATGATTTTCAATTTAAATATTTCAAGCTATAAGTTTCCCAGCGCATCGTAGTCCGGAATTTCTTTCAGATAGGCATAACCCTGTTTTTCATAATCGATCCGGCAGCAGTAATGCACCAGTCCATTGGTGATCATCAGGCATTTCACGCGCAGGGAAAGATTGTAGCGGGCAATCTGCTCGAACACCTGCTGCGTAACCGCCACGGAGGGCGCCTTGTATTCCACAATGGCCAGCGGTTCCAGATAGAGGCTGTAGACTACCGTATCGCACCGTCGGCCGAGCTGTTCCTGCGCTATGGTCACTTCGTTGGCCAGCAGTGCCTGCGGATAGTTCTTTTCCGTCACAAGGTAATTCACAAAATGCTGCCGCACCCATTCCTCTGGCGTCAGGGCTACATTTTTTTGTCGCAAGGGGTCGAAAATGAAAGATTTCCCGTCTTTCCGGGAGACTTTCGGATGATAGACCGGCAGATTGAGTGGCTGCATCTCTTTTTATTTGCTAAATTTGTCACCTCAAAGGTACGTATTTTTATGGCAACCAACTAAAAAAACAGAACGGGAAAATGGCTAAACAGGAATTTACATACAACGATATTTGCCGCGAAATCAGGGCGGGACAATTCCGTCCGGTATATGTGTTGACGGGAGAAGAACCGTATTTCATCGACCGGATTACGGACCTGCTGCTCGAAAAGGTGGTGACCGGGGCGGAACGCGATTTCAACCAAATCATCCTCTACGGGGCGGATGTAACGGCGGCGGATGTGCTGAATGCCGCACGCCGTTTCCCGATGATGTCCGAACGTCAACTGGTGGTGGTGCGCGAGGCACAGCTGATCAGCGACATGGAACTGCTGACGAACTACGTCAAGAAACCGCTGGCCTCTACCGTACTGGTGATCAATTACAAGTTCCGCACGCTGGACCGGCGGAAGGCGCTGGCAGCAGCGGTCGAGAAAAACGGCCTCCTGTTTGATTCAAAGAAGATACCGGACTACCGGATGCCGGAATTTGTCGCCGCCCTGCTGCAGCAGCGCGCCTTCACTGCCCGGCAAGATGTTGTGCTGATGCTGGTCGACTGTATTGGGAACGACCTGGAACGGCTGAACAAGGAACTGGACAAGTTGGAGATTCTGCTGAATGGCCAGGCAGGCAAGCGCCTTACGCCCGAACTGATTGAAAAAAACATCGGAATCAGCAAGGATTTCAACAATTTCGAGCTGCAGAGCGCGATTGCCCGCAGGGACATCCTGAAAGCCAACCGCATCATCCGATATTTTGAAAAAGATCCGACCGGTCATCCGATTCAGGCTACCCTGCCCGTTCTGTTCAATTACTTTTCGAACCTGATGATTTGCCATTACGCGCCGGACAAGTCGGAAAGAAGTCTGATGGCCACCCTGGGTTTTCGTTTTCCCATCCAGATAAAGGACTACCTGACGGGTATGCGCAACTATCCGGCCATGAAGGTTTTCTTCCTGATTCACGAAATCCGGATGGCCGACGCACATTCCAAAGGGGTGGACGCTACTTCTTCACTCACCAACGGAGACATTTTGAAAGAACTGCTCTACAAAATACTGCATTAGGCTTTGACGGCAGCCTGCGTGCGGGATGGCGCCGGAGACTGCGTAACATGAGTGAATGAGTCATCCTTCCGTCCGCCCGATCTTACAACATTCTAATCAGCACGCAGCCGTGTCTCGGAATATCAAATGATTTCACCCTGTCGGACAAACCCAAATCCGTTTGCCGCCAGAGGTCGCGTAGGCGGTAAACGCCGTCGTAGCCGAG
>JAISMO010000001.1 GCA_031276675.1 Tannerella sp. | reverse complement strand
AACCCATTTAGCTGATCTCTTCAACAAATCTAATTTCAAAAATGACAAAGATCGAGGCGGTTATAGTGAACCAAATCTATTTAATTTTTAATCGTCCACTTTTTAGTGGACAGTACTGATATCAATTATTTTTCAAAAGGATTATATCGATTCATTTCCATCTCAAATTCAGACGGCTGCAGTGTGAGAAACCCTCGATTTTCTGTCAAAAAACCCGTTGGGTTTTGGCGTAAAACCCAAGGTCATTTTCGCCCGGTCGCGAGTATGTTTCCATGTTTTTACCGCCGTTCATGCAGTCGCAATTTCAACTGATTGGCAGTGATTTGCCGGTTTCGGAGGCATTCGGTGCCTTCCCTGTATGGCGTAATTCCCCTCCGAATGATCCCTGTTTTAAGATTCCATGTGGATACTGTGCGCCGACCGACTGCCTGCCGGTATATTCTTCCGCCAGCAATACCGTATTCTGCAGGTAGGGATATTCCTGTTCAAAATAGGCGCTGAAAACGCCTTTGCCCAGGTTTTCTTCAATTTGCTTCCTTGTCCACAGTTTCCCGTTCATCTTTCCGATATATTTCACAAATTCGTCTTCCGACTTCATCGTAGCGGCATACAGCGATACCATACTGCACACTTTTCCGCCCTGAAACGGGTAGCGGATCAGGAAATGCAGGTTCAGCTGATTCCATGGCATGATGCGCTCTACCAACTCCTTAATGGTTTGTTCCGGCGTACGCCGGAAAAGGATATAGTTCCGGAACGGATAGTCCAGTGCTCCGGGTGACACGGGCGAATCGGCGGCTCTCCGCGTCAGGTAAATCATGCCCCGCCATACCACGGCCACACGCACCACGGGATGACAGTGTTTCGCATTCGACCCGAGGCTCACCGAATAGGCAATCCGACCGATGACCCTGCCTTCGCTGTTCAGCACCGGCAGCCATTTTTCCTGCTCCAGGCGCTTTTTCACCATATACAGGCGCACCTGCTCGTAGCTGATGATCATCAGCCCAATCAGCAGCGGAGCCTGATGATACAAAAAACGGTCTATGCCCGCAATCCGGTTAAATTCAAAAAAGATAATGTAAAAAAGGAGCGCGAAGAAATGCAGGGTATACAGGTTCTGGACCGTCTGCGCCACATGAAAATATTCCGTCAGGGCGGTACGGAACTGTGCCTGTTTTTTCACCGGATGACCGGATGGGCGTATCCGCCTGAGAATGCTCCGCCGGAAGGTGCTCAGCAGTGAGAGTACCATCACCAGCAGCCATTCCGTAATCAGAGGAGTATACATGTAAAGCACCGGTTCCAGAGCGGAGTAGAAGAAAACGGAATACAGTATCAGCGTGATCGCCACCGGCAACAGCATGAACAGGAATACGTTTTTGCCGGACAGATAGCGGAAAAGGACAAGGCATCCCGTACAGATGACAAGCGTGAAGACGAACGAGATGCGGGAAGGGTAAAGCACGCTCAGTACCATCATCAGCAGCAGCGGCGACAGGCCTGTTGCCTGGCTGTTTAATCCCTGTTTGAAACTTGCTTCTTTCTTCATAGAGCAGCGCTGGTTATCCTGTTTTTTTTCATTTATTACAAATTCAACGGGCAAATGGTTCATGCGGTGTTCCCGGCATGGTATGACGACCGTACCAGCGGTGCGCTTTCCACCTGCTGGAATCCTTTGGAGAGGGCGGTCCGGCGGTAGGCTTCGAACTGCTGCAGCGAGACATATTCCGCAACCGGGATGTTGGTGCGTGCAGGTTGCAGGTACTGGCCGACGGTGAGGATGGAAACGTCGGCCCGAAGCGCGTCGTCCATCAGCGCCTCCACTTCGTCCTCCCTTTCACCCAGCCCGACCATGATGCCCGTCTTGGTGCGGATACCCTGCGAGGCAATGTGCGACAATACCGACAGGCTCGTTTCATAACGGGCGGCGCTCCGGATTTGCGGCGTCAGGCGTTTGACGGTTTCCAGATTATGTGATATAATGTCCGGCGCCGTTTCAATGATCCGGTCCACTTGATCCGGTTGTCCCCGGAAATCGGGAATCAGCACCTCCAGTGTCGTCTGCGGATTTTGCATCCGGATGCAGCGAATGGTCTGCACCCAGTGTCCGGCGCCCGCATCCGGCAGGTCGTCCCGGTCGACCGATGTGACGACCGCATGGCGCAAGCCCATCAGACGGATGCTTTCCGCCACACGCTCCGGTTCCGATGCGTCCAGCGGTTTGGGCTTGCCTGTCGGGGTGTTACAAAAGCGGCACGAACGGGTACAAATCGCTCCGCCGATCAGGAATGTCGCCGTGCCCTTGCCCCAGCACTCTCCCTGATTCGGACACCGTCCGTCGGCACATATGGTATGCAGGCCGTGCGATTCGACAATGCATTTCGTCTGCAGGAAGCGGTCATTCCTGCGCAAGCGTATTTTCAGCCACTCCGGTTTGCGAACATGTTCCGCTCTCATGAAGCGTTTGCCCTAAAGATTTTCAATCAGGAAACCGGTCATTCGTGTATACAGATGCAGCCGTGTATTGCCGCCGGAGATGCCGTGACTGCGGTCACGATAGAGCTGCATGTCAAACTGTTTTCCGGCCTGTACCAGCGCTTCGGCGTAGTCGAGCGTCTGCTTGAAATGGACGTTGTCATCCGCCGTACCGTGGATCAGCAGCAGTTTTCCCTGCAACTGCTCCGCCAGACGGATGGGCGACGTGGCGTCATATCCCTTTGCATTCTCTTTCGGCGTGCGCATGAAACGCTCCGTATAAACCGTGTCGTAATGTCGCCAGTCCGAAGGCGGAGCCACTGCAATCCCGGCCTTAAACATGCCGCCGCCCGTACTGAGCGCCATCAGCGTATTGTATCCGCCGAAACTCCATCCCCAGATGGCCATCCGCGAACCGTCGACCCAAGGCAGTTTCGCCAGCGCACGGGCGGCTTCTGCCTGGTCCTGCGACTCCAGTTCGCCCAACCGCAGGTATGTACACTTGCGAAAGGCTTCGCCGCGGGCGCCCGTTCCGCGTCCGTCCACACACACGCAGAGGAACCCGTTGGCCGCCAGATACTGTTCCCATCCGAAGTCATACCGGTCCAGTACCGACTGCGAGTCCGGCCCGCCATACTGAAACATCACCACCGGATATTTTTTCGACTCGCTGAAATTTACCGGTTTCACCATCCAGGCATTCAGTTCAAGACCGGATGCCGTCCGGATATCAAGAAATTCCTTCGGCCTATACGCATACTTCCCCAGCGTTTCCTTCAGGTCGGCGTTGTCCTGTAAGACGCGCAACACCTTTCCCGTTTTTGTCTCGTGCAGGGTGATCACGGCGGGCGTGTTCGCATTCGAATAATAGTTTACGTAATAGGCAAAATGCTTGCTGAAGGTGGCATGATTGGTTCCTTCCCGTGTCGACAGGCGCGTTTTTACGCCTTTTGCATCCACCTTGTAAACCGAACGGCGCAGCGGACTTTCTTCCGCCGATTCGTAATAGACCGTGTTCGTGGTTTCGTCGATTCCCAGCAGGGCGGTGACATCCCAGTTCCCTCGCGTCACCTGGCGCTGCTCCACTCCCGTCGCGGCATACCGGCAGATATGCGCATATCCGTCTTTTTCGGTCACATACAAAAATCCGTCTTTCGTAAACAGGATGCAGTTCAACCACTCGGGATTGATGTAGCATTTGTTTTCTTCTTTCAGGATCAGATGGAAAACGCCGCTTTTAGGATTGGCATAATACAGGCTGAAGGTGTTCTGATGACGATTGAGCGTCATCACCGCCAACTGGTCAGGCTGCGAGGTAAACACGATGCGCGGCACGTAACTTTCCGCATCCACAGGCGTATGCAGCGTTTTGATATCCCTGGTCTCCACACAGTAGGAGTGAAGCGTAACCGTCGAATTTTTCTCCCCGGCCTTCGGATACTTGTAGCTGTAGGCTCCGGGATAATACCCGTCGCCAAAGGTCTGGATCGTATATTCGGGCACCTCCGACTCGTCGAACCGGACAAAGGCCAGGTATTCACTGTCGGACGACCAGGCCATCAGGTTCGTCACCGCAAACTCTTCCTCATACACCCAGTCGGTTGTGCCGTTGATGATCTGCTTGAAAGCGCCGTCTTTCGTCACCGGGATTTCCGTATCGAAGTCGAATTTCTTCAGCCGGATATTGTTGTCCACCACAAAGGCACACATCCTCCCGTCGGGCGAAAAGGTCGGAATCATCACTTTCCCGCCAGCTTCGCACAGCGGCTGCACCCTGTTTCGGCGAACATCGTACACATACACGTCCGCCCTGTACGAACGGCGGTAAATCGCTTCCTTCGCACGCCAGATCAAAATCCGGTGACCGGTCGAACTGATTTCATAACCCTCAAAATCATCAAAGGTACATTCCCGCGCCCTGTGCACGTCGAACAGCGTATCCACAGGCACTCCGGTACGGTAGGCGTATTTAACGACCATGGTATGTTCGCCGTTCATCGCCGTATAATGTTCGCCGTCCAGCATCGGACGCAGTTCACCGACAGCCGTCTCCTGACGGAACGTACCGTCCAGCACCTCTTTCAATTCCACTCGCCTGCTGCCCTGTTGCGCATGAACGCTTCCGGCAATCATAAGCAACAGTAAAAAGTTGATTCCTTTACCCATAATTCATTTATTGATTCTATCATCCGTTTTATCAGCGATTTTCCGGACAAATTTACATGATAAAAACGGATTTTCATTCGCGGCCTCCTAAAAATGTGTGCAAGGGATGAAAAACCATTTCGGTTCAAAGGAGCAAGTTCGCATTTTCGTCATCCATAACTATGTTATGCATCATCCGTCGGACAGCCCCGATGCAACAGGCAGTCAGGTTGTCCCATTTAATAATGTATAGCAGCAGACCTCCGGTGCACAGGTTAATCGACCTCCAATGCACGGTGGCGTATCTGCCATAGCAATGGCCATTGGGCGGCCCTGTCGGCATGGGATAAGCCCGGATGTCGCGTAACATGACTTAATAAAAAGAAATCGGATGATTATCTCCATAAAATGTGCTACTTTTGAAACTTGAAATTCAGTTATCTAAAAAAAAGGAATTGCATTATGGAACAAAGCATTAAAGGTTCGCAGACCGAACAGAATTTATTGAAGTCTTTTGCCGGGGAATCCCAGGCCAGAAGTCGTTACACTTTTTTCGCAGGTGTGGCAAAGAAAGAAGGTTATGAGCAAATCTCCGGCGTGTTTGCGGAAACCGCCGAACAGGAAAAGGAACATGCCAAACGCTTTTTCAAGCTTCTGGAAGGTGGATCGGTCGAAATCACCGCCTCTTATCCGGCCGGGAAAATCGGTACGACCCTCGAAAACCTGGCTGCGGCAGCCGAGGGAGAAAACGAGGAATGGACGGCACTCTATCCCGCGTTTGCCGGGATAGCCGAACAGGAAGGCTTCAAGGAGGTTGCCGTGGCTTTCCGCATGATAGCCAGGGTGGAAGAAGAACACGAAATCCGTTACCGCAAGTTGCTGGCCAACCTGACAAACGACAGTGTGTTCCGGAAAGAGGAGGTCATCACGTGGCAATGTCGCAACTGCGGATATGTCCACAAGGGCAAGTCGGCGCCGCAAAAATGCCCGGCCTGCGAACATCCGCAAGCCTTCTTCGAGCCGAAAAAGGAAAATTACGACTGAGCTTAAACGCCGCAGCAAGTCGGGAAATGTGTAAATGCGAGCATGTGCCGGTGTGCCGACACATGCTCCATTTTTTTGTCTCCGTGTTATCGAATACCGGAGGGAGCAATCAGTTGCATCAGGTACACGTTTTCAAAATCCGTTTCATTTTTAATCCACGCTACCAGTTTGCCGGCTGCTTTGTAGCCGCAGCCGGTGAAGAGTTTGACGCTCGGTTCGTTACATTCGGACACATAGGCGTAAACCTGTTTCAAGCGCAAAAAGCAAAATGCGTATTCCCGTATCAGGGCCAGCGCTTCGGCAGCCAGTCCGCGGTGGCGGTATCGTTCGTCTAACAGGATACCGATTCCCGCACGTTCGTTCATCGGGTCAAAATCATACAGGTCCACCGTCCCCACAGTGGCGTTTTCCGCTTTGAGCACGATCATCAGCCGTAACTGCCGTGACTGGAAAATATCCAGTCGCGCATCCGACAGATAGGCCTTCAGCGAAAACCGCGAGTAGGGCGCCAGCGTGCTTCCGTAGCGCCACAGGCGGCTATCGTTTTCCCAGCGGTACAGGAGGTCCAGGTCTTCCGGTTCCAATGCTCTTAATTGAACCGTTTCGTTTTCGAGCAGTTTCATAGTGCTTATAATTTAATTGTATCATTGAAATTTACACGGTTAATGATGGAACGCCCCAGTGTGATTTCATCCGTATATTCGATTTCATCGCCGATTGCCACGCCGCGTGCTATGATGGTCACTTTCACGCTGTAGGGAGCAAGTTTTCGGTAAATGAAGAAATTCGTCGTATCGCCCTCCATGGTGGCGCTGAGCGCCAGCAAGACTTCCTTTATTTCACCGGTCGCCACGCGCCGCACCAGGCTGTCAATCTCCAGGTCGGCCGGCCCCATGCCATCTATCGGCGAAATAATGCCTCCCAGCACGTGGTAGCGACCGTGAAACTGCGCCGTGTTTTCGATGGCCATCACCTCCCTGATGTTTTCCACCACGCAAATCAGCGAGCGGTCGCGCTTCGGATCGGCGCAGATGGAGCAATGGCCTTCGTCGCAGATGTTATGACATTCCCGGCAGTACTTCACCTCCTCGCGCAGGGTCGAGAGCGCCGAAGTTAACCGCAGGGTATAGGCGGTTTCGCGCCGCAACATGTATAACGCCAGCCTCAGCGCCGTTTTCCGGCCGATGCCGGGCAGTGCGGCCAGCTCATTGACGGCATTTTCCAGTATAACGGACGGATATTTCTGATTCATGGGTTGCTGCAGGATGTCAATTCCCGACCGGCGTACATCCGTTCATAGTAATTCATATAGTCGCCTTGCGTGATTTCCTCCACCCAGTCCTGATGTTCCAGATACCAGCGTACCGTCTTGAGAATACCCGTTTCAAAGTCCGTTTCGGGTCTCCAGCCCAGTTCTCGCATGATCTTTAGCGGGTCAATGGCGTAACGCCGGTCGTGTCCCGGACGGTCTTTGACGAAGGTGATCAGATCGTCGCTGATCCACTCGATAGACAACAGGCCGTCCGGTCCCATTTCTCTTTTTTTCAGCGCGCCGCGATATGCCGGAACTTCCGTAAGCAGTTGACGGACGGTACGGATCACGGCACGGACAATTTCAGTGTTTTGCCGCTCATTGTGTCCGCCTACATTATATATTTCTCCCGCCCGGCCTCTGTGAATCACCGCGTCGATCGCCTTGCAGTGGTCTTCCACATACAGCCAGTCGCGCACATTTGTACCGTCGCCGTAGACCGGAAGTTTTTTCCCTTCCAGAATATTTTTGATGATCAGCGGAATGAGTTTTTCCGGGAAATGATACGGGCCGTAGTTGTTGGAACAGCGAGTGATGCTGACCGGCATTCGATACGTATCGGCACAGGCCTTGACGAACAGGTCGGCGCCAGCCTTGGAGGCGCTGTAGGGACTGTGCGGGTCGAGCGGCGTCGTTTCCAGGAAATAATCCTCCGCGCCCAAACTGCCATATACTTCGTCGGTAGAGACCTGGTGAAAACGTACGCCTTCCTGCCAGACAGGATACCCGTCCGGGCCGGTACCCTTCACCCAGGCCTTGCGGGCGGCATCCAGCAGGTTTTGCGTCCCGAGGATATTGGTTTCCAGAAACAGTTGCGGATTTTCAATGCTGCGGTCCACGTGACTTTCCGCCGCAAAATTGACGACACAGTCAATGGCATATTCCGCAAAGAGGCCTTCCGCCAGCGGACGGTCGCCAATATCGCCCTTGACGAACAGGCACCGCTTTCCGTCAATCTCGTCACGAACCGTTCCCAAATTGCCCGCATAGGTCAGTGCATCCAGAATCACGATCCGCGTCTCCGGATGAGCGGATCGCATGTATTTTACGAAATTGGCGCCGATAAAGCCTGCGCCACCGGTTACCAGACAGGTTTTCATTCTATTCCTCCGTTATATTCAAAATTCAGTTCCGCATCTTTCAACAGCGGCAGTTGCCTGTCTTTCTCCGAGAGGATCGGCGCTTCCCGCTCCGTCAGTTTCCAGTCAATTCCGATCGCCGGATCGTCGAAGCGGATGCCGCGTTCACAGGCCGGAACATACGGCCTGTCGACCTTGTAGGTGAAGACGACAGTCTCGCTCAGCACGTGAAATCCATGAGCAAATCCCTTTGAAATAAACAGTTGCAGTTTGTTTTCGCCGGACAGTTCAACAGTGAAGGATTTTCCGAACGTCGGCGAATGGCGGCGGATATCCACGACAGCATCCAGCACCGTTCCCCGTATCACACGCACCAGTTTCGCCTGTGAACAGGGCGCCAACTGATAATGCAATCCGCGCAGCACACCCCTTACCGAGCAGGATTCATTGTCCTGCGTGAAAGGGACGGAAGCGATATGCTTTTCGAAGTCAGTCTGTTTGTACGTTTCCATAAAATAACCTCTGCTGTCGTCAAACACCTTCGGTTTCAGAATCCAAATGCCGGAAAGAACGGTTTCAATATAATCCATGTTTCGAAATAATGATTCAAAAATGCGAACAAAGGAAATATTTTTCCGGCAGATAAACAAAAGAAACAACTTTTTATAACAACTGCCGTTTTCTTTCCGGCCGGCCGGAAAAAATACCAGGGCAAACGCACAAAATTAAGGGACCAACTTTTTCAGATATTCCGTATCATAAGCAGCCCTGAGTCTTCTTTTCTTCATGCCTGGCATGTCCTGCTGTTCGCTGATGATTTGCAGGGCAAGTTTTCTCAATGCGGCAAGATTTTCAGGTGCATTTCCCGTCCTTGCCCGGCAGTTGTCTTCCCGGAAAGTAACGTCCAAATGCCAGTATAGATGATTTTCAATACCCCAGTGTCCTCTGACCGTTGTGTTAAAACAAGCGGCCGATAAACCTTCTTCAACGTGAGTTCGACGTAAGAAAAATCAAAAAAGAACAGGAAAAGAGATAAGATATTTGTACCTTTATAGCTTAAAAATCAAACAAATACAAACCATAAAATCTTATCTCTTATGGATGCAAATATAG
>JAISMO010000176.1 GCA_031276675.1 Tannerella sp. | reverse complement strand
AGGAATCCCCACGTGGGGAAAACGTCCTGACGGTTCCGGGAAGAAATCCCCACGTGGGGAAAACGTCCCGACAGTTCCGGGAAGGAATCCCCAAGCCTGTTCTTCAATTTCGACTTTTTCGGCATGGCTGAATAGTTGCAAAAAATGGTTTTCAATTCGGCGTTTTCGCTTCACGTACAGGTTCAAACCGGGGCGTCGACGGGCAGGCGCTGCGGGAGGTCGACAGGAGAACGGGAGCGCATGTACCGGCCTTTTTCTCCCGATCCCGAAAACAGCCTGATCAGGCAGGCGAAACTGGCATGATCAGGCTGTTGCCGGGCCGGAAGGAGGATTCTTTACCGGTCAGGCTTCTCGATTTCGCAGGTAAAACCCAGCTTTTCGATCGCTTTTTTCAGTTTCTCCTCCGTGGTTTTCCGGGGATCATAAATGAGGGCAACGGTTTTCTTTTCCAGGTTTACCGTCAAGTCTTTTACTCCTTTTTCCCACGAAATGTTCTTTTCAATCCTTGCCTTGCAGTTTTCACAGTGCATGTTGACTGCGAAAGTTACTTTTTCGCTCTTTTTCTTCTCCTCCTGTTTTTCCCGGGCGCTTAACGCCGATCCGGTTATGAGCGCCAACATCAAAATAAATATCTTTTTCATCTTCCAAAAGTTTACAGTTTTCAAATTTTTATCTCCAGATTGACAAACACGTTCCGTCCCCTGCGGGGAATATTCAGCCAGTCGGCATACGTGGAATAATAGGCGTCGAGCAGATTTTCAATGCCCGATTTCAGGTTTAAAATCAGTTTGTTGATTTTGAAACCGTGTCCAACCGACAGGTTGACGATACAGTAAGCGGCGGTTTCATCTTCGCCGTATTCGGGACTGAAATGCGTCTGGCGGGCCGCTCCGGTAAAGCCGGCTTCGGCAAAAAACTTTCCGTTGCGGTATGTCAGTGCTGCGTCGTAATTCAGCGGCGCTATCAGCGGCAGGTTGTTTTTACGGTCATCCTGTCCGCGGGCAAAGGTGATTTTACTGTTCCACAAAAAAAGCTCCGACAGCCAGTATTTAATCAGCAGGCTGGTGTTCAGAATCGTGGCATGGGGCAAATTCCGATAGACTTTTACACCCGATGCGCCGGGCGTCATGTGCGACAAACCGGCGTCGGGCCTGCCGATGATATAATCGGTGAAATAGAAATACGACGCCTCGGCCTTCGCCTCGAAAGGGAATTTTTTCCATCCCAGCGACAGGGCGGTTTCCCAAGCCGCCTCCTGTTTCAGATGCGGGTTGCCGAGATAATCATATGTATCGAACGTATTAAACAGATAGAATCCGTACGCTTCCGACACCGATGGCGCCCGATTGCCGTAACCTATGCCGACCGTGCTTTCCAGCGCGTTTTGTCTGAAACTGTAACGCCCCGAAACGTTGCCCGTAAAGCGGTTTCCATACCGTTTCATATCGGGATAATAGATTTGCAGGGTGTTCCAGCCGAAATCGCTCTGCAAGCCGTCGCGCTGAAACGAGCCTTTGGCCGACAGACGGACAGACTGATTGTCGGTAATCTGCCAGTCATCTACGGCAAACAGACCGCTGTTCAGGGTACGGATGTCGCCCCAGGTAAGCATAAACATGGGTGTTTCGTTCCGCTCGCCGGGATACATCGTCATTTCGGCATACGACTGATTGTAATAAGCATCCCAGTTGAAGGAATAGCGATGTTTGCCGCTTCGTCCGTTCAACGTCGAATACATGCCGCCGGTACGGCTTTTGCCGGGCATGTCCATGTGCATGACGACATCCGGGCGCCCGGTATCGTCCATGATATGGACAATGTTGTTGTAGTATATCCTGTTTTCCCACTTGTAGAACAGCGGGAAAGGTTTTTCAACCGTGTATGAGAGCGACGAAATCAGCCCTTCCGCAACAGCGACATCCATTGCCAAAGCGGGATAGCCCACGTTGGAGGCCCGATCGTAAATCAGCGTTCCTTCCATCGCTTTCCCGTTGGCAACGACGTATCCGATATTGGTAAAGACATTGTTTTTGGTGAACTGCGAAAAGGCGATTTTTCGGTTTCCTCCCGCGCTGTAATTCCCGCTGTGGCGATGGGCCATACCGGAATTGACATAAAACTGCGGATTGGCGTAAGAAACATCCGCGCCGTAAATCTGCTGACTGCCGTTGCTTTCAAATCCGGAATGAAGGCCGGCATCCAGGCCGTCGGCACAAAAACCCGTTTTGTTCAACCGCAAATCAAGGCTGCCGCCGATATGGTTTGTCGCGTTCGGATTGGCTTCGAAGCCGCTGCCGAGCGAAACCTTGCTCAGATTGGACGTTTCGACGTAGGAGGTCACGGGGTCCATGCGATCGGTGCAGGCGTGGAAAATCTTCATGCCGTCGATGGTTACGGAGAGCCGCTCGGTGGTCATGCTGTTGATGGACGGCTCCCAGGCGTAGGCGCCCCGCTTAATCATACCGACTCTTTCCGACGTTTGCAGGTATTCCTCCACCGTTGCCGAGGGCTTGGCCTGCCGGTTCCGGTCCAGGCCGGTTTTTGCGGAAATAACGATCTCCTGCAGAAGAATCGTCGTATCCTGCCATTGTGCCTTCAGTGGCAGGCAAACGACAAGCAGCATGATGCCGGTGATATGTTTCATTGCTCTTATTCCGTTAAAATTCCACTTCAAAATACAGACTGCTTGCCTCCGTCGTGTCGCTGACGGGATTTCCGTACAGCGTTTCTCCGCGTTCGTTTTGCAGTATCAGGTTTAATTTCCAGTAGCCGGTCATACTGAAATTGACCTTGCCACGATATATCTTTTCCGCGGCGTTCCATGTCAAATCCACGTTGTTGGGCGACGAGTGGTTTTCCATGGAAGGCATACGCGGGTCGAGTTTCAGCGTGAAGTTTTCGACGGGGATATAGGTATTTGCGTCTTTCCGCTCGTGAACATACGCCGTAATGCCGTTGTTGCCCACTTTCGGATGAAACGGCTCAACAAGGGTTACGACGTAACGTTTCTCGCTTTCGTCGACGGAGATGAGCGACTGAATGACCCTTCGTTCGGTCCGTCCGTCGGGACGGAAAACGTTTTTGACATCAATTTCCGCATCGTCGATGCGGCCGGTCGAGTTCCCGACCGTTAATGCCAAGTCGTAATACCATTTCCCGTTCCCCTGCCCGCTGTACATCAAAAAGGCGTAACCGGCTTCGTAAAGGGGTTTATCCGCCACTTTGACGATTTCCGAGCGGGGCGTACTGTGTTTCATCGTCCCCATATCCATTTCGGGGAAGGATGAAAGAGAGGCGTTTTCAACCAAACGGCCGTCTTTGTCTTTTACGGTAAAATAGACCTTTGTATAGCCCAGACGCCATTCGCCGGTTTCGTTATGGGCCGAAACCGTATAGTCGCCGAGTTGAAAATCCTGCACTTTCTTTAATCCCTCCGTCGGATCGGGGATTTCGTCCGCCGGCGTGTCTTTATCGCACGCGGTCAATCCGGCTGTCCATATGAATAACAAGGGGACGAATCCCCTTGTTATAGCTGTGAATCTTTTCATTTCCGTATGATTATTTTGCGGGTGACTGTTTCCGTTTCACTTTCAATCGCCACGATATACCACCCCGAAGGGACATTCGTACGGATAACCGTCCTGCCGCCGGAGGCATACGTGGCCAGGATTCTGCCGTTCATGTCCATCAGGCGGACCGTTGCCCTCGAAGGCGTTACGACCGTAAACGCGCCGTCGGAAACGGTCGGATAAACGGCCGTTTCGCCGTGTGCAACGCTTTCGACGCCGTCCGCTTCGTCTTTCGCAACATACACGTCCCACCATGCCGCACTGCCGTTGCCTTGCGGGTCCAAATCCTTCCCGATGATAAGCGTATCTGCCGCCGCGTCGTATATCTTCAGGTTGATGCGCCAGTCGCCTTTCATGCTGAAATCAAGTGAGCCTTTGTAAATCCCTTCCGCCTCGCTCCATTCCAGCGGCGCGTTAATACTCGACGAACCGTGTCCCATCGACCGCATAAACGGCGTAGCCTTAATCAGGAATCCACAGCCGTCTTCGAGCGGCTGATAGGGTTTCAACACATCTTCCACCACGTTGATATGGGCATAGACGGTTTGCGTGCCCTCTGTGAGCGACTGAGGCGAAACGAGCGTAACGATGTGCCTTTTCCCTCCATAATAAACGCCGCTTTCCAGCCACCGGTAAGGGCCGCCCGTAGAAGGATAGTTGTCTACCTGCGGCACGGCGCCGATCACCTTGCCGTGCGTTTCGCCGATAGTATAGTCGAAATCCAGCGTCCACGTACCGCCCATCTGCCCGGTGTACATCAGGAAGCCGAACCATGTTTTATAATACGGCCTGCCGTTTACCTCCGCCTTTTCCACTTTGCCGACAGGCGTGGAGTGTTTGCTCATGCCCATATCCATCAGCGGGTGGAAATTGCCGACTGTGAAGTCGTCCGTACTTACAGGATTGTTTTCGCGGTCCGTCAGTGCGATATATACTTCGGAATAACCGATATTCAGACTTCCGCTTGCCGAATAGAGGTGGAACGTGTAGCCGTCGCCCGCGTCGATTCCCGAAGCAATTTCACTGATCGGTTGGGCCGGGTCGTTCTCTACCGTATAGCTTTTCAGCAGCGATTCGCCGTTATACGCATCCACGCGATAGCCCTTCACGCCGAACTTCGGCGATTGGGAGGCGGCGGAAACCGGCGGGTCGAAACTTAGCTTGAACGCGGTAGCCGAAGCGTCGACTGACACGTTTTTCGGCGCAAGGTCTTCCAGCGTGAGCCTGTAATCGTTTTCCTCAAAACCGGCATAACCGGTTTCGCCGAGAACAACGCCTCTGACCGAAGTGGCGTGAAAACCGTCAATCCAGAAAGCGGTGTCGCCCTCAATGACCGGCGAAACATTGTTTTTCCAGCCAACGGCAGATGCTGCCTGTTCACCTCCCGCGCCAACCGGGATTTGAACGTGATAGCCGGTTACTTCCAGGCTCAGCTTGCCGTTGGCGGCGGATGCGACGTCGTGCAGCTGGAAAAGGAAGGCTTTCAGCAATTCGGCGCTTTCGGCGTCAAAGTTGATGAATTTGCCGTCATCGCCTCCCTCCGTGGTCGGATTCACCCAGATGCCATGCCCGTATGCCTGGCAACCGGCTAACATGGATTGACCGGTGGGGCCTCCCGTTCCGCAGGCAACCGAGCAACTGCCCGTGAGCGTTTGCGTGGAGGGGAATCCCCACGCGCAGTGCCGATCCTTAAACCAGCCGCGATAGGTTATGGTCGGCGTCTCGTCGGCCTGCTGTGTCGCATCGCGTTCCACTTTGCTTGCCGCGTAGAGAGCCGTTACCTTAAACGTGCCGGTATTTGTTGTAAATCCCCCCGGCAGGGTAATTTCGTGCAGTTCGTCCTGAGCGTACAATACGGCGGAGAATACTGCAAATATGATGATACTGTATATGCGTTTCATAAATCCAAAAATTATAATGTTGAAATAATAAACTGCGCATCACCCGTCAGGCAATCTCGATGCAGGCAATCAGGCGGCCTGATCAGCGAGGGATAAGCCCGGGCTGCGTAACATAAATAATAAATGTTTAACAGGAGGATGAATCCCCTTGTTATACGAAACGCCTGGGTGGAGGCACAGGTATGTCTAAAGCTGTTTTGGGGAGATGCGTATCCGCTAATGAAAGTAATTGGGTTTCAATAAAACGGTTGGGCGCCGACAAAAGGAGTTCCCTGATAACGTAGTCGTCCATCCCTTTTATCTGTATTTTTGCCGCCGGATTGCCGGAACTGTTTTCGTCCGTTTCGGCTACGGATTTGATTTGTTTTTCGAGATGACATTTGCCCTGGCAACTGTTGCCGGTCTCGTTCTTTCTGGCGCACAGATTTTCGGCGATATAATCTTTGAACAGGTTATATTCCAGATACGGAAGCTGGTATTTACCGATGTTCAATACCATGATCGCGAGTAATATGGCCGAATAAAATCTCATATAATTATACCGTTTATCCTGTATTTTCAGTGAAACACGTCTCCCGTCACCCGGATGGTTCTTATCACATTATCTGCCGGATTGTATGCGTCGTTTCCCCCCTGCGAGGCGATGACGGATACTTGCGCGTCATACGTTTTATCGCCCGGAACGCCGCCTTCGCCGGCATGATAAAAATAGAGCGTGCCGTTTGACAGGACTCGCCCGTATTTTGCGTTTTCCAGCGTGTAGGCAACCGGCAATCCGGACGATGATGCGGCATCCAATTTGAGTATTTGTCCGTCGCGGCTCAGTTTCCATTTTTCCGGCAGTTCAAAATGAATGGTCTGTATCTGTTTGTCGGGATCCCAGTCGCGGATAATCAGCTGCCGCATAATTTCGGGAGCTTCATAAAACCGGTCGTTGCCGGGCTGACAGGCGGTGATATTTACCGTACCGGCCTGCAAAAAACGAACCCTGTCGCTTTCGATTGCGGCAATCGTCTGGTCCCAGCTGACAAACTGCACCGGCAGCCCCGACGAGGCCGCAGCTTGCAGTTGCAAGGAACCGTCTCTTAACTGTTGCGGCGCAATTTCACCGAAGTCAATGGTCTGCGTTTGCTTCCCGTCGCCATTGCTACAGGCGGATAAAATGGCCGTCAGGCAGGATAATAGAAAGAGGATTCGTTTCATCGTATCTTTTTTATCGTGATATTTTATGCGTCAGTATAATTTCCCTACTCTTAGCCGTATTCCGCCATAGATTCTTGCGCCTGAAACCGGCCCCCAGACCATGGATGCGTCAAAATCGCGACCGAACGGGTCAGCCCATTCGCGTATCGGGTCTTTCTGTTTGTAGCCGAGCAGGTTTTCGGCGCCAAGGTATACGTCGAAGCGTTTGCTGTTGCGCGTAACCTGGGCAAAATATACCGGAAATGCAGGCGAATATATTTTTTCCGAATCATAGCCGTTCAGTCCGGGCAAACGGGCAGGGCCGTTCAACTGCGCCGTCAGGTCGAATACCCAGCGGCGAAGTCCGGTGGCATACGAAAGATTCACCAGTCCCCGGTAGCTTGATAGCAGCGGCTTGTCGGTTTCCACCCGTTGCGTACCGTCCGTGTAGGTGATCCGGTTGTTGTTGTAGCGGAAGGCGGCGAACAGATCAAAGTTTTTGAACAGCGTGGCGGACAAGTCGGCCTGCCAGGCGTTGGCGTAGTTTGCCGATCCGCCGGAACTGTAGAAAAACACCGCGTTGCGGTCGCGCTCCGTATCAACAATCACCTGATTGCGGAATGCGGTGTGGAAACCGTCAATGCTTAACCTGGCCTGCCGGTCCTCCCACAGAGGGATGTTGAACGCAATGTTTCCTCCGAAATTCCAAGCTTCTTCGATGTCCGGATGCTTGACGGTTGAAATGTCGAAAGCGCGCGAAGACGCCATCAGCCCGATATGTTCCGCAAGCACATTCGGCGAATGGAAGCCCCGTCCCGCCGAAGCACGGACGGTAATCCACGTATTTACATCATATTTTGCATTGAATCGCGGCGTAATCAGCCGGCCGAAACAGCTGTTGTAATCGGCTCGCAAACCGGCCGTCAGGGTCAGGTTTTTTACCTGCGTGTTGGTGTACTCGGCAAATGCGCCCGCTACGGCTTCCGTGCGGTTGAGCGGCGTGAGCGGCGTGTGCGAAAGGTCTTCAAACTCCGTATCGTAACGGTCATAAGTAAAACTTGCGCCTGTCGTATAGCGGTGATTTGTATTGTGGATATACGACGAAAACAGGATGTTCAGGTAATACGAATTTTGAATACCGTTGAAGGTTTTCGGTCCGAAACCGGAATATTGCTCATAATGCGTAAAACTGTTGATGATGCCCAGACTCTGACCTTCCCTGTCGCCGACGGAAAAGCCGGTTTTATTGTATACCGCAAGATTTTTGTTGATGATGGACGATTCCCAGAGTGTTATGCCGTCGAGCGGGATATTGTGTTTCACGTGGCAGAGAGAATCCTGTCCCGCCTTGCGGTCCTCGTACAGGAACCGGATGCCGGTGCGCGACTGTATACCTTTTTCGTCATCCAGATAAAACCACCGGTTGTATGCGTTTACATATTTCATTTTCGGCATGTCGAGGAAACCGTCGCCGTTTTCATCGTGCACAGCCGTGCCAAGCGTACCGCTCAGCAACAGGCCCGTCCAGAGTTTTTGGGAGATCTGTGTGGCGGCGGTAATATTTCCCTCGTAGTGTAAATCGTCGTCGATATAAAGGTTTACGAACAGCGGGTCCGTAAAGTTGGGCTTCTTAAATTCGAGATTCATCTGCCCGGCTATGGATTCGTAGCCGTTGACGACCGAAGAAGTTCCCTTTGAAATCTGAATGGATTCCAGCCACGAAGCAGGAGTGTGGCTCAAACCGTAGGTGGCCGCCAGCCCGCGCAGGGCCGGAATATTTTCCGTCAGCGTTTGCGTGTAGATTCCCGCCAGTCCGAGCAGCTGTATCTGCTTTGCGCCGGAAACGGCGTCGGTGAAACTGACGGTAGCCGAAGCGCTGTTTTCAAAACTCTCCGACAGATTGCAGCACGCCATTTTTTTCAGTCCGGATGTTGTGATGGTTTCCGTCTTGAACGGTGAAAACGATGACAGCACCGTCCCGGAACGGACCGACGAAACGGTGATTTCGTCAAGATTATGGACGCTAAGCGTATCTTTTTCGTGCGCATCCTGTGCCCGGACATTCCGTGCAAGTCCGGAAGAAAGCATAATCAGTATCAGTATCCAACCGTTTCCTTTAAGTTTTGACATTACAAGCATCACTAATTTTTCCGCAAAACTATGCGCTCCCGATAACTGGCGCAATACCATATTCATGGTATTTTTGTCGGTCGCCCCGGGATTTCAGGTGTTCCGGAACCGGGTTTTGACCGCCTCCGCCGCGTTCACGGTTCCGGGGAAAGATGAAGAAAACAGCATCCGGTTAGCTTTCCGGTTTCACATGATTTGTCCTGCCTTTCAGGCAGCAGGAGCGGAGTGACTTCCCTGCCGGCGGTCGCCGACCGCCGGTCATGAAGATGGCGGCTTTCAGCCGATGGAG
This sequence comes from Tannerella sp., assembly GCA_031276675.1. Taxonomy (GTDB): domain Bacteria; phylum Bacteroidota; class Bacteroidia; order Bacteroidales; family Tannerellaceae; genus Tannerella. The sequence continues at coordinate 1,865 of JAISMO010000176.1, read as the reverse complement.
GCATTATATCCGATATACATTAGAAATAATGATTCGATTGTGAGCGAAAACTGCAAACATTCGGCGACAAACTTATCCTGGTCCAATAAATTTATCTCCGTTAAAGTGTATCATGTGGTCGGGATTATCGGCTATCCACACCTCTGTTTCCCATGCAATTTCTGCAATATGCTTTTTAAATTCGGATTTATCGGGGAAAGCCGTCACATAGATTTTCCCGACTTTAGCATCTTTCAAAAAATCTTCCAGTTCAAGCATGCGCTTTGGAGATACAGGCCCGTGAGAGGTAACAACTTCTATCAAAAACAGCCATTCTTTGAGTTCGTCATAAATAATAATATCGGGCAATTTGCTGTGCTCTGTCACAGGGACGCCTATTTTTGCAAGTTCTTTCGCGTCAACATAAATGTCTTTATCGGCAGTATCGCCCAAATACAAAACTTTTGCTCCGCATGCGAAGCGGGGAGCAAATTTTTCAATCACTGCCGCCTGTACTTCATTATGTTTTCCGGCTGAAAGTTTGATTGCTTCTCCTTCAACCATTACCGGAATCAAAGTCATAGAACGTTCTTTTTCGTATGCTTCGGTCAATGTTCCGACGTTTTCTTTAAAGTTCGACACGGCGGATTCCCATTCGGATGTTCCATACTTCCGTATAACAGATAAAGCAACATCCGAAATGGCATAATGTGCTTTTGGACTGTTTACAGGTAAATCCGGTTCGTCGGGATTATAATCGACCACTCTTCCCTGTACAAATTGATGCAACACTTGCCGCCTGAAAGTCTCTCGCGTATTGGGAGCGTAATTTCTGTTATAAACATCAGCGACAAAATTCATTATCCCTTTCGTTACGCCTAAACTTTGACGGTTTGCATCTGCCCAGCTGTCGGTTTCTTTTATACCGCACAACGCAAGCAATGTTAAAGCCGACATCTCATTTTGCTGTGCCGTCGGCAATCCTAATGCTTTCAATATTTCCTGTGCTTCTTCTGTTTTACTCATATTGCGTTTTCTTTAAGAGAGAAAAATTCATTTACCACTTTGTTGATATTCACCTGCGAAAAATTGTTGAGTCGAATCAATTCTTTACCGATTTCTTTTATTGTTTCCAACGGGGGCATGGGCATTGCTCTCAGTTCGGTTGCGCTGACATTGACATTTCCGTTGAATGTCCGAAAATAGGCGTCAAAAAGATTGCTGTTCAAGAGCGCGGTAATTCCCATAATTTCCACCTGTTCCAAATGACCGTTCGGGCGATAGATGTAATTCAACTTGTTTTCTACTCCAATATAATACGGATTATCGGGCGGCGAAAAATACGGCGCGGCAACTAACCGACTTTTATCGTCTTTGGCGCTGAATCTGCGTAAAAAAATGTAATTGCGGTTTGGAATAAGATAAGCCTTTGTTTGTTCGCATATTTGAATATATTGACCTTTCCTTGCTTTAGACAGAGGATAAATTATTTCCATTTTGATTACATTATGCAACCAGTATAACGGAGCTAAAAAAGCGTCGCTGTTTTCGTGCGTTTCCCGAATATATTCCTGCGCTCTGAAAGCAACCACCGGTCCTGTAGAAATCTGTATATTATATATGTTTAAATTGCCGCTCCAACGTTTGAACATGTCAATAATCAATTCATCCCGACTGTTTGTCGGCAGGTGTATGATTTTTTCTTTCGATTGATAATCTATCAAATCGCGTTGCAAATATCTTTTTTGTCCGGACTGTTCCATATCGTGCAGTCCGTCGCAAGTTGATACGGTTATTTCGGGTTCGCTGTCGCTTTTCTTTACTGCCCGGAGAATCAATGTTTCCTGCAAAACATTGTCTTTTGCAAAAGCATCTTTTCGTGAATT
>JAISMO010000072.1 GCA_031276675.1 Tannerella sp. | reverse complement strand
CATCTGTAATTTTTATTTCCGGGAATGCTTAACGTCGGTACACGGACACAGCCGAAACGTCCGATGCTGTCCGGCCCCAGACCGCATATAAACAAAAAATCGAACCTCTCGACCGGTATTCTGTGTATTAACTGAAACATTGTCCTTACCGCCCCATCAAAATCACTGATCAGGATGTCCGCAAAAAAAGCCACTTTTATTTTTTCCGTATGCATCTGTTTTCATTGCTGGTTACGGGGCAAAGGACGGGAATTGATATTACAAAGCGGCGACAAAATAGTCACAATTACTCACGCTTGTTCTTTATTTTTTGCATCGAACCCGGAACGGTAAAAAAGACGTTTACTCTGCGCGACAAGAGCGGCAAGTCTGAAAAGTTAGACTTACCATTCTAAAAAGTTAGAGCGGCAAGTCTGAACGCACAGAGGCGGCAGGGCTACTACATATTATTTATTTCGTATCTCTTACTTGATAAATAATGGACAAATTCTTCCGACTTTCCGACTCAGCGAAGCCTTAAGATATACGCTATCCCCGGCGAAATCACGCGCGGTTCGCGGCTATCCGCGTATTCGTCTCATCGGACAAAGAAGTCAAGCGAGGTCGTGCGGTCAAGTCGCAGGGAGACGCCTCCCTGAAAGCACGGACGGGCTGTGTCGTATCGGCTCTCCGGATCGTTCAGGTTCGCCGGAGATGAATTTGAACTTTTGGTGGAGTGGGGGAGCAATACCGATGCCGCTCACCGTTTCTTTCTTTTCCTGCGTTTTTTGAACCAAATGTAATATCCGGTGAGCGGCAGGCTTGCGCCGATAAGCGATGCGAGGCAGGTTATGATTTTGGAGAACGTTCCGCCCCATGCGCCGACATGCAGGGCGTAGAGCCAGCCGCGCATTTTGACTGCTTTATCCTGTTTTTCGTAAGGCTGGTAACAGGTTATCTCTCCCGTCTCTTCGTTGAAGGTGTACCGATCTGTCGCTCTCGAATTGCCCCAGATGCGGTTTTGGGCGACGGTGGCCGACGCGTTCCGGAGGGAAACGGTCAGGTAATTCGGGTTTTTTGCTTTGATGTTTTCCAGTACGCTTTGCCAGTGCGTGAAGTTCACGGTTGGTTGCGGAGCGCCTCCTCGCTGCTCGCCGCCCCGTCCACTTTGGCCTCCGGGTCGCTGTTCGCCGATAACTGTTTCTCCGTGTTGTCGTCCCTGACGTTCGCTTCGTTCTCCGCGGCCTTCGGCGACGGCTGTCGTGTCGCGCGACGGAAAGTCCGCCGTTTGCCGCTGTCCGGCGGCTTCGACGGGCGCCGGCATCGGGCGGCGTACGGGAAGTTCTACGCCGAACAGTTTGTATACGCCGCCGGCATACCAGCGGAACGACCATGTCAGCGCGGTGAGTGAGAGCAGCATCAGGAGCGCCCAGGCGTAAACGCCGGCGGAGAGATGCAGATCGTACCAGAAGCGTCTCCATCCGTTTTTTGTTTTTACCGTCAGGATTCGTTTTATACCTTTCCGGCTTTTGGGAATTACGATGATTGCGCCGGTGATCAGGATGACGATGAACAGAAGCGTTGTCCAGCCCGTGATCTTTGCGCCCGTCTGCCGGTCGACAAGCAGCCAGCGATGGAGGCGCATGACGACGGAAAAGAACGACGCGCTTCCGTCCACCTTGATTAGGACGCCCGAATAGGGATCGACGTATTGCGGATTGTGGTAATCGGATGCGATGGAGACGGTGTAAGTCCGCTTCGGATGGTTGATGACGGTGATTCCTGTTGCCACGTCGTTTTCGAGCTGTTCATTGATCAGGGGCATCAGTTTGTGCAGCGGGATGGTTTCCGCCTTTACTTCTTTCACAAAGAAACGTTCGGGGTACATCATGTCTTCCAGTTCGGCGCGGAACACCAGTATTGCGCCGGTGAAGCAGATGACCGTCACGAGCAGTCCTGCCGGGAATGCCAGCCAAAGATGCAGTTTGCGTAATATTCTTTTCATTTGTCTTTCTCCTGTAAGTATAAAAATAAACATTCGTCATTTTTGACGGGCCGGAGGAAACAAATCCGGAGGACGGTTTCGTTCGGCTTCGCGCAAATGACGAATGTAAAAGGGTATTATTCGGGGTACAGTTTTCCTACGGCGCCGATGCTTGTGCAGGTAACGGTTACGCCTTTCGTTGCCGTAGCCGTTTTCACGTCAATGGCGTAAACGGCAGGCTGACCGCCGTCGACCGGCACTACCGGCATGTAGAAGATGCCGTTTTCGGCGTAAGGCGTACTGCCGAAACTTCCGATGGCTTCGACGGGAGGCAATCCCATCACCCATGTAAATGTTGCGGATGCGGCATTAAAGACGGCCAGCCGGTTGGTGGAGCCAGCCGTAATGGTCATGGCTTCGGTGGTGTACATCTGGAACAGGAAGTAATCTTCCGAGACATACCAGACTTTGAAGAGATGCCTTCCTTCGGCAGCGGACTGGATATCGAAATAATAATCTTTGTCAAACTCTTCCGTTCCTGCTTTGATGCGTATGACGCCCGATTTTTTAGTCGTCCGGCTGTCGTAGGCAGAGGAGAATACGTAGATATTATCCCGGTCGTCGGTAACGATATTGGAATAATACTGCGAACGGTATCGCGAACTGGCATAGCTCAGGCGATCGTCGCGCAGGATTTTGGGATTCTCGAAATTCGTATTGTTGTAAATCGCCACCCAGACGCTGTCGGGATAAGCGGTTGTTGTGGCCGTTGCCTCGGCCGCGCCGTGCGCCACGCCGTAAGCGCTGACGCCAACCGGACAAACGGCGGTAAACAGTTTGCCGTTTACATCTACGATGCCGGAAAAGGTGGCATACTCGCCCGTTCCGAGGAAGTTCTCGGTGGAAATGGTTTTGGTTGCCAGCGTTTCGGCTTCCGTATCCAGAATGGTGAAGGTGACGCCCTGCTCAATATTTTCCGCCTCATCCTTCCGGTCGGTGGCGCCGGCGGCTGCGGTGATGATGTATTTACCGTATGAACCGTAAGTGGTAAAGCGGTTGGTGATTTCAAACCTGTTTCCCCGTTCCTCTATTTCTCTGTTAGCGTTGATGAAATAGGAGGAGCCGGTACCGGCGTTGCCCTGGTTATACACGAGGCGGTAAAGGTATTTACCGCCGTGAAACAGCCATGAGGTGCCCGTTTCCGTTTCGAGGCCGGAGTTTACGATGGTGAGTTCGCCGTTGTCGAGTTTGTCGGTTTGCAACAGATAGGAGGCTTCTCCACTGGAGGCGGCGATAACGTATGAGCCGGTCTCTTCCGGCTCTACTTGGTCGATTTCATCGCCGTTGTCTTTACTGCAAGATGCGACCAATAAAGCGCCGGTCGCCATTAAACTTAAAAATACATTCTTCTTCATTTTGTCAGTCATTAAAATTAGTATACTTGTTATCTGTTTAAAAAATTCGCGGAATATCTCATTTTGATATAAAAGGCTCTGCCCGGTTTTTGCAGGCTAAAGTTGTCGTACAACTTTTCGTCGGTAAGGTTCTTACATTCGGCGGTGAGGTTGTATCGTCCGTTCGCGATCGTGTAAGTGATCTGTATGTCATGCGAGAATTGGGTCGGCACTACTCTCTTGGACGAGGAGCCGTGTCTTTCCGAATACAGGGGAAATTCGTGTACGTAGTTGGCGTTGTAACCGAAGCTGAGGTGGTTGGCTTTGCGGATAAAATTTCTCCGGACGATTTCGATGTCGCCGGAAGCAAAGAAGTAGGGGATGTTAGGGATACGCGCCTTATAGGTTGTGCTGGCCGACGTGCCCATGGTTTCCGGCGCATTGTCGCGGATGTTCTGGGTTGTTGCGTTTACGCCGGCGGTAACGATGTTTTTGTAAGAATAGCGAAGCTCGCCCTCCAGGCTGACATTGCGCACGTATCCGTGATTGATGTACGAGGCGAAGTATTTGCCCGAATAGCTGTCCGTAACACGGCGGATATAATCTTTGGTATTCCTCAGGATATAGCCGGCGTCGATATAGAGAAAATGCGTCTTGTCGAAATCTTTATTGTACGACAGGCTGACGTTATAATTGTCGCTGTTTTCGGCTTTTAGCCCCGTAGAGCCGCGTTCCAGTTCTTCGTTTCCGAAGAGTTCGTTATCGGTAGGCAGACGGCAGGTCTTCTCGTAAGAGAGTTTCCCCTGAAAATCTTTATAGAAATACGTTCCGGCGATGCCGTATCCCATAGCGGTGAAAGTTTCGCTGAAGATTTCATATTTCGGGTGGCTCGTGTCGCCCGAAGTTTCTTTCGGCCCTTTGCTGTGCTGCAAATAATGTTTCCCGAACAGGGCGACGTTCCATTGGTTATCGAAATTCAAACGGTAGGAAAAGCCGGTTACGTTTTTCAACGACACTTTGGGCATCGTATCGGTCGCGACGATGTTTGCGTCGTTCGGCGTAACGCGGGTATTCCGGTTGAAGGACGACAGCACGTTGTTCACAACAAACGAATGATGACTGTTAATGCGGTAGTTTGCAGTGAAGGTCGTATTCCCGTTTTTGTTCTCATACTTTGAATCCTGATAGTTTTGTTCGCCGATTTTCCCGTTGTTGTATTTCGATTCGCCGCGCCAGTTGTATTCGCAGGTTGCCGTATCAATATTGTGCGTCAGGTTTTTGTTGTAGTTGGCGGTCAGGTTCACCTCCAGGCCTTCGACGAAAAGATTGCGTTTCACATATTGCAGCGAAGGCATCAGCGTTTGGCCCTTGCTGTGCTTCTGTCCGTAAACGATGTCCTGTCGCACGCCGTTCTGCGTTTCTTTGTAAGTCTTCCCGATATTAAGGCTTACAAGCAGCCGGTCGGCGAAGGGCTTGTTGACGAATCCCGTCCGGAGGATTACGGTTTCGTTGTGATACGTGTCGTGGAACCGTTTGATACGTTCCGTTTTATTGCTGTTGATCTGTCCTGTTTCCAGATCCTTAACGGCGTTTTCAATATAGTAGCTGTTGTCGGAATAGTTTTGGAAAGCGTTTAACTCCACCATAAAGCCTTTCTCGGTCGTATATCCGGCATTGACGGACGAACGGTGCGTGTTGAATGAACCGTAAGAATAGGATGCGTCGACAAACGTCCGCCGCTGTTTGTTCGTTACAATATTCACCGCTCCGCCGATAGCGTCTGCGCCGAAACCTACCGGCACGACGCCTTTGTATATCTCTATCCGTTCGGCCAGGTTGACAGGGATGTTATTAATCCGGAAGGATGCGCCCATGCCGTCCATCGGCACGCCGTCCAGGAAAAACTTCACATGCCGGCCGGAAAAGCCGTTGAGTGAGAATTGCAGATCGGAACCCATTCCGCCGGCTTCGCGAATCTTCACGCCGGACACCCTGCTCATGGCATGAGCCAGATCGAGGGTCGTATTCTGCAAACTCTTCGCGTCGATGGCCACAACATTGAACGACGATTCCTTTACACGCTGAACGGGCGACTTGGCCTCCACCACGACTTCGTCCAAACCGGTTGCCTGCTCCTCCAGCGCTATATGGAAGTGCCGCCGCTCGTCCGGCTTCAGTTCCGCCTGCTGTTCAAAGGGGACATAGCCCATAGATTGTACGCAAAGAATGATTTTGCCGGGGGCGACGGAAAGGGAGAAATTGCCGTTACGGTCGGTTTGGGCGCCTTTTTGAGTGTTTTTTATGAACACGCCGGCAAATTCGACCGGCAGGCCGCCGGCGTCTTTCACCTGCCCGTGCACAATCGCCTGCCCGCTTTGCTGGGCACACAGGGGAGGGACGGAAAGGGAAAGAGAAAGAGAAAAGAATAATACGGATACTGTTGATAATCTAATATGCAAAAACGTTGAATATACCATTTGTTTTAATATTTCGGATGAATTAATTGTTTCGGGAATATCCCGCCATTCATATAAATCAACCGTGTTGAAAATCGCTGCAAAGGTAGGGTGGGGATATGCTGCGGGCAATCCCTAATAATGGGGATTTCCCGACGTGTTTTTACCTGCTATCGGGCGTTGATTTAACCGTTATTGGGGTTATGTAGGTGTATGGTCACTTCGGTACCTGGCGTGTATACCTTCAGGTCGTCCCGCTTAATAATGCATATCCGTCATCCACTCCAGTGCAGCGTGAACATCCGATCCGGTGCAGCGTGGCATGTCTGCCTGAAACAGGCTCCGTCAGCGAAGCTTTACTATATGCCACTCCCGGCGAAATCACGCGCGGTGCGGGGCGAACGACAGGAATCGACGGGTTTGTGACGGGGAAATCTGAAATGCATCCTGCGTTTTCCCAACGCCGGGATTTCGCCCGGCGCCATTCAAACTTTTCTCTTCACTTGATGACATTGGGAAAGGTGGAGGGGAGCGGTAAAAGGGCGGAAGCGACCGCCTCGCGACGCCCGCTTCCCGAATATGTTTTACGCAAAAACCGGGAACAAAGGTATTGATTTTAATCGAATTTCATGTTTGAAACGAAATATTTGTGTTCTTGAATCCTGTTTTTTATACCCTGTTCTCCTCCTGACAGGGTTGAGAGGAAATTTTCTGTATTTCTTTTTCCTGATTCAATACATGAACCGTATGGCAGGCAACCAGCGCGGCCGTTTCGGTACGCAGGCGGCTGGGGCCTAATGAGACCGGCATGAAACCCGACTCCATGGCCTGTATGATTTCCTCCGGGCTGAAGCCTCCTTCCGGGCCAATGAGGATCAGCGCATGTTCGCCCGGATGATAAAGCTGGCTTAAAAGCGGTTTCTGCATCCGGTCCTTTTCGTTGTAGCAGGCAATGAATTTGCGTCCGTCAAACGGTTGGCCGATAAACGTACAGAAGAGCGTCATCCCCGTAAGCGCGGGCAGGAAAGCCCGCTGCGACTGTTTCATGGCGCTGACTGCGGCTTTTTCCAGGCGGAAGGTTTTCATTTCGCGCCTCTCGGAAAAATGGCAGTTCAGGAGAGTGACGGCATCTATTCCGATTTCCGTTGCTTTTTCAACCATCCATTCCATCCGTTCCGCATGTTTCGTCGGCGCCACGGCAAGGTGTATCCGGCAAACGGCCGGTTCGGGCTGCCAGCGTTTCAACACCGTCACTTCGCACTGTCTGGGATCAGCCTGCCAGATGGTTGCCAGATAGAAAAAGCCTTTTCCATCGGTTACGGTGATTTCGCTGCCTTCCTGCAGGCGCAATACCCGCAGTGCGTGTACCGCTTCGCCTTCGGGCAGTATCGGCAGGTCGTCGATATCCGGAGCGTAAAAAAGCGGCGTCGGCTTAAGCGTCTTTATTCTTTTCACGGCGCTGTAATTCTTCGCTGCACAATTTGGCAAATTCGTAGTTTTCTTCCCTGACGGCCTGTTCCATGCGTTCCCTGATTTCACTTTCCTGCATGATACGCAACCATTCCGTCAGTTTGTCTTTGTCGTCTGTTTTTTCGGGATTCTTTTTTTTCCGGGCGGTCATTTTCCGGTCGTCTTCGGTTTTTTCTTCGATCACGATTCCGCATTTTTGCATGATCGATTCCGAGGTATAGATTTCGCATCCCATGCGCAGCGCCACGGCCACGGCGTCCGACGTGCGCGAATCGATCCGCTGTTCGCGTATGCCGTCCGAGAAGACCATTTCGGAAAAATACACGCCCTCTTCAAATTTACTGATGAAGACTTCCTGCAGATGAATCCGGAATGCCCGGGCGAAGTGCGTGAACAGATCGTGTGTCAGAGGGCGCGTCGGTTGCAGACCCTCCAGCGCGATGGCAATCGACTGCGCTTCTGCAATGCCTACGACCACGGGCAGGCGTCGCGGTCCGTTTTCCGCCAGAATCAGTGCATAGGCGCCCGACTGGATCTGGCTGTTTGTCAATCCCTGTACTCTTAAATGAATTTTCGTTTCCACAGCAAATACGCTCTATTTATTGTCGATCAGTTTCAGTTCGTTTTCCACTTCATGGGCGTCCGCTGTCTTCAGGCGGATGTTTTTAAGCCTGTCCAGCAGATAGAGCGCCGGCAGGCTGGTTATCAGATAGCGTCCTTCGGTGTAGATAACGGCGCCCCGGTCGTAAGCGTTCATCCATGTTTGCGGCACATGTTCCGCCTGTTCCAGCCACACGGCGGTGTCGTCTTCCGGATATACGGCCAGTACCTGAATACGTTTTTCCCCGATGAGCCGGTTGAGTGTTTTCGACGCTTTCAGCTGTTTCATCAGCGCCTGACAGTCTTCGCACTCCGGATCGTAGAAGTAAAGCAGCGTCCATTCGCTGCGAAGCGCATAGAGTGTTCCCTGTTTGCCGGAGGCCAGTGTATAAGTAAAGTCGCCTGCCTTTTCCGGCAGCCTGCAGATCGGCGACTGCGCCGGACATGTGCCGGACAGCCCCAGTTCCATACACAAAAATATTATATAATATAGGTATTGCTTATTCATAAACCCTGTCTTATTTGCAGGCACAAAGATATGTAAAATGCCTGAAAAAAATGCTGCCTGACAATGGTTTTTTACCGGAGGCTGTGATTTTCTAGTCCGCAATACGGACTACCGACTGGACGTGCTTGATTTTGGACAGGGCTACGCACATCCTGTGGATGTCTTCCACATTATGCACCAGCATCTTGATGGTACCTTCAAATACGCCGTCATTGGTTTCGATCAGCAGTCGCTTGATGTTTACGTTGAAGCTGTCGGAAATCGTTCCGGCAATCGTACTCAATACGCCGACCGAGTCAATGCCTTTGACTTCCAGCGTGGCCTCGAAGGAAAAGTGGGTGTGGCTGCTCCATACCGTGGAAAGAATGCGTTCGCTGAAACTGCTTTTCAGGCGCATGGCAATCGAACAGGAACGTTTGTGGACGACCACCGTATTGTCGTCGTTGCAAAAGCCCAGCACGTCGTCGCCCGGAATGGGTTTGCAACAGCTGGCGACTACGTAATTTCTTCCAAATTCGTTTTCGCTGAGCACATACGGCCGGCTGCGGTCATATTCGGGACGCTCCGGCCGGTCTTTTTTCTTCTGTCCCACATGCAGTACGTCCTTTACGTATTTGAAAAGGATGTTGTCGCTTTTGTCCTTCAGGATTTTCTTGATGTTTTCGGGGAGCGCCACATCTCCCTTTTCAATGGCGTAGCAGAGGTCTTCGCGCCTGGGAAAACCATAGTATACGGCAACTTTGTCCATGTAGGAGGTGAGCGGTTCGATGCCTGCTTTCCGGAAACCGTCGATCAGTTTCAGTTCGCCCTTTTTAGCCGACTCTTTACGGACGCGCTTCAGAATGGCTTCGATTTTGGTACGCGCCTTGGCCGTAATGACGTATGTCAGCCATTCGCTGGAGGGATGTTGCGAATGGGAGGTCAGGATTTCAATCTGGTCTCCGTTCATCAGCGGATGGCTGAGCGGCACCAGCCGATGGTTTACTTTGGCGCCGATGCAACTGTTTCCGATGTCCGTATGGAGTTCGTAGGCAAAATCCAGGGCGGTAGCGCCCTGGGGCAGTGTTTTGACTTCTCCTTTCGGCGTGAACACGAAGATTTCGGACGAGAAGAGATTCATTTTGATGGTGTCCAGGAAATCCAGTGAATTGGGATTCGGATTCTCCAGAATTTCGGTAATGGTATGCAGCCATTTCTCCAGTTCCGTATCTTCCTCGATCTCTCTCCTGTTCTCCTTGTATTTCCAGTGGGCGGCAAAGCCTTTTTCGTCGATGTCGTCCATGCGCCGGCTCCGGATTTGTATTTCGATCCATTGTCCGTCCGGCCCCATGACCGTCAGTTGCAGCGCCTGATAGCCGTTGGCTTTCGGTCGGCTGACCCAGTCCCGCGTGCGTTCGGGATGTGCGGGGTAGATGTCCGTAATGACCGCGTAAATGTCCCAGCACATGTTTTTGTCGTCGATCCCTTCCTTGGATTCAAAGATGATCCGGACGGCAAAAATATCGTAGATGTCTTCAAACGGGATTTTTTTGGCTTCCATTTTCATCCAGATGGAATAGGGCGATTTGATGCGGTCCCATATCTCGTAGGTCAGGTTCATGGCACGCAGTTTTTCATTGACGGGTTTGGCGAAGTTTTGAAACCGGATTTGCCGGGAGCTTTCCATGGTGCACAGTTTGTTATGGATGTGCTCATATTCCTTCGGATGTTCGTATTTGAAACTGAGGTTTTCCAGTTCGGTTTTGATGGTGTGAAGTCCCAGGCGGTTGGCCAGGGGGGCGTAGATGAAGAGGGTTTCGCCGATGGTCCGGAACTGGCTGGTGGGTTTCATGGAACCGAGCGTACGCAGGTTGTGCAGCCGGTCGGCGATCTTTATCAGCACCACGCGGATGTCGCTGCTCATGGTCAACAGGAGTTTGCGGAAGTTTTCGGCCTGTTTGGAGGTGAGTTTGGCCGTCGATCCGGGCAGGAGAGCGGAGGCGGTCTGTTCGGCCTTCTTTTCGACATTCTTTTCCACATTCTGTTCATTGACGGTGATTTTGGTTAACCCGTCCACGATCTCGGCGATCTTGTCGTCGAACATGTTTCGGATATCCTCCACGGTGTACTCGGTGTCTTCGACCACGTCGTGCAGCAGCGCCGCACAGATTGAAGTGGAGCCTAATCCTATTTCCTTACAGACAATCCGGGCAACGGCCAGGGGATGCATGATGTAAGGATCTTCATCCTTGCGCTTGACGCCTCGATGCGCTTCCCTGGCAAACTGAAACGCCCTGGTAATGCGCTCTACCTTCCGCCGGTGGTTGGTATGCAGATAATCATCTATCAGAAGATTGAACTCTTCCTGCACTCTTTGTTCTTCCAGCGAGACGGCCTCTTCTTCCATAGAACTGTAAAATTCGTAACTGTTCAGATATAAAACAAAGAATCGCAGCGTGGGGAAAGCGTCCCGACGGCAGCGGGAAGGAATCCCCACGTGGGGAAAGCGTCCTGACGGCAGCGGGAAGGAATCCCCACGTGGGGAAAACGTCCTGACGGCAGCGGGAAGGAATCCCCACGCGGGGAAAACGTCCTGACGGCTCCGGGAAGGAATCCCCACGCGGGGAAAACGTCCCGACGGCTCCGGGAAGGAATCCCCACGTGGGGAAAGCCTCCCGACGGCAGCGGGAAGAAATCCCCACGTGGGGAAAGCCTCCCGACGGTTGCGGGAAGGAATCGCAATGTTGCGAAAACGTCCTGACGGCTCCGGGAAGGAATCGCAGCGTTGCGAAAACGTCCTGACGGCAGCGGGAAGGAATCGCAGCGTTGCGAAAACGTCCTGACGGCTCCGGGAAGGAATCGCAGCGTTGCGAAAACGTCCAGACGGCTCCGGGAAGGAATCGCAGCGTAGCGACAGCGTCCTGACGGCTCCGGGACGGAAGCGCAGCGATGCGAAACCGTCCTGACGGCTCCGGGAAGGAATCGCAGCGTTGCGAAAACGTCCTGACGGCAGCGGGAAGGAATCGCAGCGTTGCGAAAGCGTCCTGACGGCAGCGGGAAGGAATCGCAGTGTTGCGAAAACGTCCCGACGGTTCCGGGAAGGAATCCCCGGGTCTGTTCTTCAATTTCGACTTTTTCGGCATGGCTGAATAGTGACTAATATTCAATGATCTTCCTGTATTTATCCGACCGGGATTTTCAATATCTGCCCGATTCGCAGTTTGCTGTTCGTCATCCGGTTGGCCGACTGTATTTTCGCAATGGTCACGCCCGGATATTTCTTTGAAATGGAATACAGCGAATCGCCCGACTGAACGGTGTATGAAACCGTGCTGCCTTCCTCTTCTCCGTCGTCGGCGTCCGGCGCCGCTTTGGTTTCCGCCACGTTGACGGATGAAGCGGCGACGTTTTTATTCTCCCCGGCAGGAGGCTCTTCCTTGGCAGCGTATGTGAGTCCGCCGTTGTCGATGTGAATAATCAGCCGCCGGCCTTTGGCCACCCGGTTGGAACTTAAGCGGTTCCATTTGCGAATATTCCTGGCCGTCACGCCGTAACGGTTGGCAATGGCATACAGGTTTTCGCCGCTTGCCACCGTATGGCGGATGGTTTCGCGGGTATCCGGTTCGATTTCTCCGGCGAGGTTTACGGGCTTGCAGTTGGCCAGCAGTTCTTCCACCCGGTACAGGTAGAGCGAGTCTTCCCGGTTAATGAAGTTGTGTGTGGTGGAGACCGGGAGCTTCAGTATGGAAGGCCGGATGCTTCCCGGAATGATTTCGCGTTTGTACTGCGGATTGAGCATTTTCAGCAGTTCGAAGTCCACATCAAGCGTTTCGGAAACCTGCCGGAGGTGCAGCAGGCGGTTGATCACCAGCGTGTCCGAGGCTACGGAAAGATTCGTGCGGATCGGGCAGAGGTTGTGTTCGCAATGATAGGTCATAATATAGGCTGCCGCGATGAAGAGCGGAACGTAGGAGCGGGTTTCCCGCGGCAGATAGGGGAAAATGTCCCAGAAATCCGTCTTGTTGCCTGCCCGGTGAATGGCCTTGTTCACATTTCCCGGGCCACAGTTGTAGGCTGCCAGCGTAAAATACCAGTCGCCGTACATTTCGTACATTTCCTTGAAATAGCGGCAGGCAGCGTGCGTTGCCTTGTGGGGGTCCAGGCGTTCGTCGATCAGGCTGTTGATCTCAAGGCCATAAACTTTGGCGGTCGGGAGCATGAACTGCCACAGTCCGGCCGCCCCGACGCGCGACAGGGCATGGGGATTCAGTGCGCTTTCCACCACCGCGAGGTATTTAAGCTCGAGCGGCAGTTGATGTTCGTCCAGAATCTGTTCAAAGATGGGGAAATACACGTCGGCCATGCCCATGATGTAGCGCATCAGATCGCGCCTCCGCCCGGCATACAGGTCAATGCACTTCCGTACCTCCCGGTTATAGGTCATCGGGATGACGCAAGGCATCCGCGCCAGCCGCTGCCGGTAGATTTCCTCCGGAAAGGAAACATTCTCGTCCTCATCCAGACAGTGCTTTTCGACACTGGAAAAATATTGCATGTGCCAGCTTTGGAGCAGGTTTTGCACGTTTTCATCCAGCGCCTCCGGCATCAGTCCGATATCTGCATAGATGGAATCGGACGACAGGGACGAAGCGTTTTTTTCCTCTTCTCCCCTTTCTTCCGTCATTTCCGTTACTTCCGTTTCTTCTGTTACTTCTGTTTCTTCTTCGTATTCCACCTGTGCATGGGCAGCAAAAACAGCACAGAGGGCAAACAGCATCAGGATTATTTTCTTCATAGTCATCTAAAATTTAATATTGCAGCTTAAACCATACAGGAACGCCGTGTAGCGGGTGGCCGGAGATACGACCGGCTCTATGCGCAGGGACAAATCGGGAGATATGTCGAAATCAAACAGCTGGGCGTCGACATAGGCGTCGGCCATGCAGATGAAATACCAGCCGATGGCCAGGATAATACTTAAATCCCGGTAGCGGCGATAAAAGTCACGGCCGTTGTTCAGGCGGCTTTTGAAGTTGGCGTCCCTCAGATAACTTGCCGGATCCTGGCCTGCCGGCACAAAACTGAGCCAGCTCTCGTGCCAGCCGTCGGGGTTATCCGGATCGTCTTTTGACAGGTCAAAATAAGCCTGCGAGTAGTCCCGGTAATTTTTGTTGTTCCAGGTAATGGCATAAATAAAACCCATATATCCCCCGTATACCAGCGGTAATTTCCAGTATTTCCGGTTGTATATCTGTCCCAGTCCGGGAAAGACGGCCGAATAAATAACCGCCCGTCCGGAGTTCGGCTTGAAGAGCGGCGTGTCCGTCATTGCCGACCCTCTCAGCGTATCTGTCTGTTGTAATTCTCCGGTTCGCCGCGTCGAATCGACAAGGATGCGGGGGAGTGTGTCATTTCCGGTCGTCCCGGTTTCCTGCGCACGGGCCGGAAACGTCAAGCCACCGGATACAGCAACCATGGTTATGATGATTATTTTACAGCAGTACTCCATCCGGGTTGATTCTGTTTATTTCATTCGATCCAGCAAAACCATGATTTGTTCCAGT
Source organism: Tannerella sp. (assembly GCA_031276675.1). Classification (GTDB taxonomy): domain Bacteria; phylum Bacteroidota; class Bacteroidia; order Bacteroidales; family Tannerellaceae; genus Tannerella. The sequence continues at coordinate 9,153 of JAISMO010000072.1, read as the reverse complement.
TCCGTCCCGGAATCGAACGGGATGGTGATTTTTCCCTTTCCTTTTTCGGCGTCGCAGGTCAATTTTACCTTGACCCGGAAAAAATCGGACAGCTGATCCTTGATCGCCCTGTATTCTTTGGGTAACAATTTCCGGGCGCTTTTTGCGGGCGGTGCAGGCGTATCGGTCGCCTCCGCGCCGTTTCCTTCTTCCGACGCATTGCGTACCAGTTCTTCCACCTGGCGTACCGACAATCCGTCTGCCAGAATCTGTTCATACAGGGCCAGCTGTATTTCCGGGTCTTCTATCGGAATCAATGCGCGTGCATGTCCCATGTCGATCCGTTTATCTTTCAGTCCCATCTGTATTTCCGCAGGCAGTTTCAACAGCCGCAGATAGTTGGTGATGGTGGCCCGTTTTTTTCCGACCCGTTCGCTCAATGCTTCCTGCGTGTATCCCTTTGTGTCAATTAACTTGTGATACGTCAAGGCAATTTCAATGGCATTCAGGTCTTCCCGCTGAATGTTTTCGATCAGCGCAATTTCGGCCACGTTTTCATCGGCGGCGGTTTTGATGTAGGCCGGCACCCGTTGCAGTCCGGCCTTCAGTGCGGCGCGGTAACGGCGTTCCCCCGCGATGATCAGGTAGTGATCCTGTTCCGTTTCCTTCAGCGTAATCGGCTGGATGATTCCGTAGGTGCGGATGGAGGCCGCCAGTTCTTCCAGCGCGTCGTTTTCAAAAAATGTGCGGGGCTGATCGGGATTCGGTTCGATTTTGCTTAATTCGATTTCACTGATGGACGACGAACCGCCTGTCTTCGGCTCCTCGGCGGTAAGCAGCGCATCCAGACCGCGTCCCAGCCGGTTTTTATTCGGTTTGGCCATGACTCAGGATTTGTTTTTTTCGATCAGTTCCTGAGCCAGTTGCATGTGATTGGCCGAGCCTTTCGATTCGGCGTCGTAGAGCAGTACCGGCTGTCCGAAACTGGATGCCTCTACCAGTTTCACATTCCGCTGGATGGCCGTCCGGAATACCAGTTCCTGGAACAGTCGCTTGACCTCCTCATAGATTTCATTGGCGACTCGCAGACGGGCGTCGTACATGGTGACTAAAAAGCCTTCGATTTCCAGTTCCGGATTCAGTTTGGCCTTGATGAGTTTAATCGTATTGAGCAGCTTGCTGATGCCTTCCAGGGCGAAGTATTCGCACTGTACGGGGATGATGACCGAATCGGAGGCCGTCAGGGCATTGACGGTGATCAGTCCCAGCGAAGGCGAACAGTCGATCAGGATATAGTCGTACTCGCCTTTCAGCGGAAGAAGTACTTTTTTCAGGGTGTGTTCCCGTTCTTCCATATTGAGCATCTCTATTTCCGCGCCAACCAGGTCGATGTGGGACGGCAGGACGTCCAGCCGTTCCAGTGCGGTCGGGACAAGTACCCTGTGACATTCTTCGCTGTTGATCAGGCAGTCATAGAGCGAACTGTCAATGTTTTTTATGTCGATACCCAGTCCGGACGAGGCATTGGCCTGCGGATCGGCGTCGACAACCAGTACTTTTTTCTCGAAGGCTGCCAGCGAGGCTGCCAGATTGATGGTGGTAGTTGTCTTGCCAACTCCTCCTTTCTGATTTGCTAATGCGATAATTTTTCCCATAATTTTATTTGTAACCAAGATAAAAATCTTTCATATCGAAATGAATAACAGATGTATCCGTTTTTATTTCCCTTGACTGTTTGGACCATGCAAAGGTATATAAAATCTCCGGTTTATACACAGACGAAAATTACTGGCGGTTAATGGTTCGTGATGAGTGGTTAGTGATTAGCGATTCACGGCGCGCAACGCGGCGGACAGGCGCCGCTTTGCGCCACGAACCGTTAATCGCTGGTCACGAACCGCTCATCACGAACCACGGACTTATAAAAGTTATTGATTTTCCTGACGGTAGAACAGGGTGTATATGCGTCGTGATAATGTACGATCAGCTGGTGGTTGGCTGCCGCCTCGTCGAGCAGCCGGATTTTTTCGTCATACGAAATCAGCGGGCGCACATCGTATGCGGAAATCCACAGGGGAGAGACCTGTGCGGCAATCGGAATCACGTCGCCGACAAAGACAGCGGTCGCTTTGTCCGTCTGCACGTAAGCCACGATCTGGCCGGAAGTATGTCCCCCGCAGAGGCGAAGCCGGACGCCTTCGCACAGGTCACAGTCGGCCTGAACGAGTTGGAGTTTGCCCGCCTTTTCAAGGGCTTCCATGTTCTCCGGGAAATAGGAATCCGCCTCCAGCGGATGAGGATGCAGGGCATTTTCCCATTGCAGCCGGCTCACCCGACAGATGGCTTCCGGGAAGGCCGGCACGATCCGGTCATGCTCCTTCCGCGTCACATACCCGCAATGATCAAAGTGCAAATGCGTCAGTACAATATCGGTCACCTGTCCGGGCGAAATCCCGCGTTCCCGGAGCGCTTCGCGCAGGTCCGTCAAGCCGTGAAAATGATACGAAGTCGACCGGAGCTGCTCCAGTTGCTTGTCGCCCACACCGGTGTCAATCAGGATGACGCGGCCGCTTTGAGTGCGCACCAGTCCGACATGCATGGCCAGGCGGCACCGGTGCTCCCCGTCCGCCGGATACCGCCGGCTCCATGCCTGCTGCGGAATGGCGCCGAACATGGAACCTCCGTCCGCATAGAAATAGCCGGTATTGATCAGTTGAAAAGAATTTCCTGCCATATCTTGCAATTTTGGACGCAAAGATAGGCATTTTTTGAACGGACAGTCGGGACAGTACGCTGAGAAGGTACTGTCCCGTTTTAAGACAGCCTCCGGTGTGTGGAGTATGATAAGCCCCTCGAAACCGTGTATTTCGACGACCACACCGGGCTTCCGTCCAATCTCCGCTTATAGCCTTCTGTTTTAATTCAACGAGGTGAATTTCAAACGGTCGAGATACCCGATTTCTGCCGGATGCTGTTTTACATTCCGGAAAGTTCTGAAAGGCAACATAAAGAATTATCTATGAAAGCGACCGTTTGAAATGCGCCCCGAACTCAGACTTAAACGGATTTTTATTTTAACATAGATACCCCAGACAAGTTAAACTTTCCTTTTTTGATAAACTTTTTTCGCGTTTTATTTGCAGTTGATTTCCGCAAAATACATATCTTTGTCCGGGTTTTCAAAAAAAACGCGAAGGATGAACGAAAGATTCTTTTTTACACGAAACAGGCTGGGTAAAGGCATAAAAACTTTAAGTTTTTTTATGCCTGCTGATTTGTTATTCCCGAATATTTTGCTACTCTCTCTCTCTCTCTCTCTCTCTCTCTCTCTCTCATATAGTTAGCTGTTTAGCGCTCGCGTGCGTTTTAATTCGCGGGCGCGTCAAGATATACATTTTTTCCAGTTCGGAAAAAACCGTACCGAAAATTTTACTGCAAAGACGGGCGGAGCCGGTTTTTGTGTCCGCTCCTGCGGACGCTTCCCGTGCCGCACAGCCTGTCGGATCTTTATTTATTCACAATCCATCATAATCATCATGTTTTACACAAGAATCAACAAAATCAAGGTATTCAACAACCGCGAAGGATTCCTGGGGTTGTTCAACCGCGCCGAGATGCACGTGTACAGCTATGTCGCCGCATCGTTCGCCGCATCGCCGTCGGGAACGGGACAGGCAGGCCCGTCCCTGTCCGACCTGTTACACCTGCCCGACGAAGCGGCGCGCAAACAGTTTCTGCTGGATGCCACGCTGGCCGAAGCAGGCCGTTTTGCCCAAAGCGCACACCTCGAAATCAGCGGGGTGAAAGACAATCAAAGCCTGATGTTCGGCGAGGCGGGATTAGTGATCTACGCCGGAGCGCAAATCCCCGACGCGCTCGACATGCAGGTTTGGGTCATCGAATCGGACGAAGACATCCGCCGGTTTGCGATCGACGCCGACAAAGTGCTCGACAGCGACGCTTTCAAGGGACTGTTTGTCGCCGTAGAAACCGCGCTGACCGTAGCCGCCCCGACGCTTTCGGGCGTGATTGCCGTCGGCGGGGTAATTACCGCCCTGCTGCGCCAAAAGCTGCGCGCCAACAAAGACGACCTTGCAGGTTACTGGCAGGCTTCCCTCAACCGTACCGAACACTACCCGCACGGCGCACGCGACCGGCAGGACGTGTACGACACGACGGGGAATATTCTGGTAGATTATACGCTTTTCGGGTTTGAAAACAGTATCTGAATGGAACTGAAACTGCAAAGACGCTTTTCGGGCGAGGGTTACACGATCGGTTCCCTCTACATCGACAACAAATATTTCTGCGATACGCTGGAAGACGCCGACCGTGGACTGACGCAGGCGACGCCTTTGGAAGAAATACGCCGAATAAAAGTAGCGCACGAAACGGCTATTCCGACGGGCGTGTACAAAGTCGGTGTCAACCTGTCGCCCGCCAAGCGGCGGATGTTGCCGCGACTGTCGGACGTGCCCGGCTTCAGCGGGATACTGATTCATCGCGGAAATACGAAACGGGACTCTTCGGGCTGCATCCTTGTGGGCGAGAACAGAGTCAAGGGTCAGGTCATCCGTTCCGCGCGGTACGAAAAACAGTTAGTTGAAATCCTGACCGAAGTGCAGGAACGGGGCGAGGAGATAAGGATCGAAATCACAGACGGCAGGCAGTATGCGAATTAGTTACACGTTTTTCAAAAAAACAGACAAAAGAGATACGAAATAAATAAAGAGTAATGGTTAAAACAGAAAGTTCACAGGGTCATGCCCTGTACGCCGGAGGTGTTGCCCTTTCGATAACCCCGTACCAGCGTAGCGCAGTGCGGGGGACGGGCATCATGCACCCCGCCTTAACGCCGGAAGGCGTTGCCCTGCTACGACACGGCGGGCAAGGGAAACCCCATCCGGGGTTACGTGTCCGGATGCTGCCGGGCTACCCCGCACTGCGCTACGCTGGTACGGGGTTATCGAAAGGGCAACGCCTCCGGCGTACCGGATCCGACAAAAGGGCTTATGAGCTATCATTTTCTCATCACTAAACAAAGAATTACCAATTATTAATTATATGAATCTATGAAACATTTGATTTTACTTTTTGCAATGATTTTACTTCCCGCAGCAGGGTTCGCACAGAGCGGAACAACGGGAAGCCTTACATGGTCGTTTTCCGGAGGTACGCTTACCGTCAGCGGCACGGGGCCGATGCCGGATTATGATTATAAGAGCGGCGCGAGTCCCTGGTATGCCCATCGCGAAAACATTACTTCCGTGAGTATCGAAAACGGCGTGACAGGTATTGGAGATTATGCTTTTGGCTCGTGCTACAATCTGCCGTCCGTGACCATCCCCGCGGTTGCCCCCCCGATGACGGAGTAACTGCGTTGTTACCAATCTCGATTTTATTAATTAAATATTAAAATAATATACAAATGAAAGCAATATTACAGAAAATCGCACTGTTAATAGCATGTTGTTTATTGAGTATAAACATTTTTGCTGCGGAAGTTGAATACGTTACCAACCTTGATTTCTTCGAAACCGGTGGGTTACGTGCAGCTGTTAACTCTGTAAATGAAGGAGGTACAGTTATGGTTGACCCTTCTTTAGCAGGTCAGACCATTGTCATTTCTACGCCTTGGACAATTTCCAAAGGTTGTACTATACAAGGCAATGGAGTAATTATTGATTGTAGCAACTATAATATACAGACTTATGGCGAATCTACAATAGCCTTTGTCAGAGTACATTTCACTAATGGAGATACTAATACCAATGGTGGAGCGATAGATAATAGCACTACACTCATTCTCTATTCTTGTATTTTTAGCAATAACGAAGCCTATTATGGTGGAGCAATACACAATACCGGCAGTCTTATCGTTGCCGGTTGTACTTTTTACAACAATAAGGCTAACGGTGCCGGTGGTGCCATATACAGCGAAGCCGAATACAATTGGAGTACAACCTCCACAAATCTTGTCGGAAATTTGTTCTATGGAAATACGGCAGATCATTATGGGAATGTGATATACAGATATAGAGGTACTCTTAGCAGTCAGTATAACGCATTTGACAAGACAAGCTACAACAGCACAACAGATACACAGGAGAGCGAATATAATAGCTATTACCTTGCAGGTACGGGAGACAAACAAATTACGGCTATGCCTGTTTTAGTTCCATCTTTTTACTTATTGCCTAATAGCGAGGCTATAGGAACGATAACCCCTATTCCTGTGAATTATCCAACTTACGATTTTTACGGAAACGGTATGAGTACGCCTCCGCTTGCTGCCGGAGCCGTGCAAAGCATTGATGATTGCATAGACCCCGGAGATACCCCCGACCCGAATATTCTGATTTCAGGTGGAAAAGTAATGAAATATACGGGAACAGGAGACGCAGTTATAATACCTTATGGCGTAACAAGTGTGGGATATGAACTTGCATATGAACGTAATGCTACAAACATCAGTATTTATGATCCCAGTATTATTGCCAGTGGCTATGCTTTTTTTAATTGTTCCGGACTTACATCTGTCACCTTTCCCTGTACGACAACTTCTATCGGAGATTTTGCTTTTTTTAACTGTTCCGGGCTTACATCTGTTGATCTTCCCGACAAGTTAGACAATATTGGAGACTTGGCTTTTGCTCGTTCGGGACTTACGTCGCTCACAATTCCTAATTCTGTTACATCTATTAGTAAAGGAGCATTTGAAGTGTGTGCTAATCTACAATCAATAACCTTGTCCAACTCGTTGGGAATGATTGATGAGTATGTTTTTCATGAGTGCATCAGTTTGACATCTTTAACGATTCCCAACTCTGTTACTGCGATTAAAAGGGATGCTTTTGCTTCCTGTACAAACCTTACGATGCTTACGATCCCCAATTCGGTAACTTCTATCGGGCATGAAGCTTTTATAAATTGCACAGGGCTTAATTCCATAACTATTCCCAATTCGGTAACTTCCATAGGGGAAAACGCTTTCAGTAATTGCAGCGGCTTAAGTACGATTAGCGTTAGCTGGCAGACTCCTTTATCCGTTCCTGCCTCCATATTTGATAATGTGAATTTATCTACACTCACATTGCAGGTTCCTAACGGAACCGCTTCTCTTTATCGTTCAGCCAATGTCTGGAAAGACTTCGGCGCGATTACCGAATCGGGTGGAGGCAGCGGACAAAGCGGAACGTGGGGCAGCCTCATGTGGTCAATAACAAACGGCACGCTTACCATCAGCGGAAACGGGGCGATGGATGATTGCTATGACCCGGGAGCGGAAATGGTTATACAGCCATGGGGCAACGCATTTACATCCGTAATTATCACAGAGGGTGTAACAAGTATTGGAGGGTATGCTTTTAAAGATTGCAGTACCCTGACGTCCGTTACCATTTCCAACTCGGTAACGACTATTGGAAGGAGGGCTTTTGACGGTTGCAGTACCCTGGCGTCCGTAACCATCCCCAATTCAGTAACGACAATTGGAGATGGCGCTTTTCAGAATTGCAGTACCCTGGCATCTATAACCATTCCCAACTCGGTAACGACGGTTGGATTTAGTGCTTTTTACGGTTGCAGCACCCTGACGTCCGTAACCATCCCCAATTCGATAACGACGATTGGGAAATATGCTTTTTACGATTGCATCAGCCTTGAAGACGTTCATGTCGAATGGGCGACGCCTTTAAGCGTACCAAATGATGTCTTTCATAATGTAAATGTTGCCTCCTGTACCCTGCATGTCTCTGCCGGCACGAAGGCGCTCTATCAGGCCGCCGAGGTATGGAAAAATTTCGGGACAGTCCTGGATGATGTCGCAATTGGCGGAACAACGGGAAGCCTTACATGGTCGCTTTCCGGAGGTACGCTTACCGTCAGCGGCACGGGAGACATGCCGGACTATGAAAGGAGCAATAAAAGTCCCTGGTATGCCTATAGCTTCAACATTACTTCCGTGAATATCGGAAACGGCGTGACAAGTATTGGAGGCAATACTTTTTCCTACTACAGCCGCCTGACGTCCGTGAGCATTCCCACCGGCGTAACAAGCATTGGAGAGATGGCTTTTGCCGATTGCAGCAGCCTGACATCCGTGATCATCCCCGGCAGTGTGACAAGTATTGGAGAGGGGGGGGTTGCCTCCAGCGGCCTGACGTCCGTGACCATCCCCGCCGGCGTAACAAGCATTGGAGATTATGCTTTTTCCGGTTGCAGCGGCCTGACCGCTATTGAAGTGGAAGCAGAGAATCCGTCTTATGCGTCGCAGGACGGTGTTTTATTTAACAAAGACAAAACCGGGTTGATTGTTTGTCCTGGAGGAAAAACCGGAACTTATGTCATTCCCGCCGGTGTGACAGGTATTGAAAAGGACGCTTTTGCCTATTGCAGCGGCCTGACGTCCGTGACCATTCCCATCGGCGTAACAAGCATTGAAGCGTACGCTTTTGCCTATTGCAGCGGCCTGACGTCCGTGACCATTCCCGCCGGCGTGACAAGCATTGGAAACTTGGCTTTTTACGATTGCAGCGGCCTGACCGACGTCACAGTCGAATGGGCGACGCCTCTTGCTGTTTCTGCCGGTACGTTTGACGGCGTGACGCTCTTCGGCGTCACCCTGCATGTGCCAGCGGGTACGAAGGCGCTCTATCAGGCCGCCGAGGTATGGAAAGATTTCGGGCAGATGGAAGCATACGGATGCCACGTATCGCGACCGTCTGTTGCCTTTACGGCCGCCGGCGGCACGGAAAATATTGACATTACGGCCAGTACGGCCTGGACGGCGGCCGTTTCCGGCGGTTCCGCCTCCTGGCTGACCGTTTCTCCCGCGTCGGGTACAGGCAGCGGCACGGTGAGTGTCACGGCGGCGGCCCATACGGGTGCGGCGCGCACGGCTACCGTCACGGTGACGGCCGACGGCGTCACACGCACGGTCAGCATTATACAGGCGGCTGTTCCCGCTCCTGCGCCCTCCCTGACGGTGACGCCCGCTTCGCTCGACTTCGTTGCAGCCGGCGGTTCGCGGAACTTCACGGTGACCTCCAACACCTCCTGGACGGTGACGTCATCCGCTTCGTGGCTGACCGTTTCCCCGGCATCGGGTACAAACAGCGACACGGTGAGTGTCACGGCGGCAGCGAACACGGCGGAGGCGCGCACAGCTACCGT